>DASRZQ010000076.1:0-4425 GCA_035686205.1 Geobacteraceae bacterium | reverse complement strand
CCCACATACCTGTCGCCGAGCAGGAACATGGCCGGCAGTTCCTTGTCTCCCACCGCGCGGGCGATATTCTCGATGGCCTTCGACGATGCCTCGGCAAGGGTCACCTGCGCTTCGGCCTCTTTCTTCGCCGCTTCAAGCTTGCCCTCGGCCTCAAGGATCACCGCCGCCTTGCGCCCTTCGGCCTCGAGTATAGCCGCCCTCTTGGTCCTTTCGGCGGAAGCCTGCTGTTCCATGGCGTTCTGCATGGAGGTAGACGGCTTAATGTCCTGGATCTCCACCGACTTCACCGAAATGCCCCAGTCGACCACGTCGCCCGAAATGATCTCCCGGAGCCGCGCCTTGATAGTGTCCCGCGAAGAGAGCGCCACGTCCAGCTCCATCTCGCCGATGATCGCCCTGAGCGTTGTCATGATCAGGTTCTGGATGGCGTATTCGAAATTGGATATCCCGTATACCGCCAGGACCGGGTCGATTACCTTGATAAAGGCGATGGCGTTGCAGACGATGACGGCATTGTCCTTGGTAATCGCTTCCTGGGAGCCGATTTCCAGCGGCATGTCCTTGGTGGAAATGCGATAGGCGACCGAATCCATGTAGGGAATGATGAAATTGAGACCGGGCTTGAGCGTCACATGGTATTTACCGAGCCGCTGTACGACGTATTCGTATCCCTGCGGAACGATGCGCACCCCCATCATTATAGTCGCGGCAACCGCCGCCGCAAGAATCAGGAAAATGATAAGACCCGGCATAAACCCTCCCTTTTCGCATCAGATTTGGATAATGGAACAATCAGACTTTTTTTACGACCAGCTTGCCGCCCGCTATGTCCTCGATCACCCCCCGGTCGCCGACCTGCAGCGGCTCGTCGGTGACGTAAGGCCATTCGTCCGAGCCGAGGACCGCGATGGGAAAGCGGATGACGCCGCTGTGGAATGTGGAATCGTTGACCTTTACGATAACCCCCGGCTTGCCGATGATTGCATCCTTTCCCTGTCCCGACAGGGTCTTCGTTTCCTGGCGGAAAAACCTGAACCAGGCGAAGGTGAAGGCAATCGACAGTACCGCCCAGAGGCCCAACTGAACGGGCAGCGGCCTCATCGCCGGGATAAATGAGACAAACCCGACCACAACCGCCGAAAGGCCGAACCAGATAATCGTCAATGAAGGAATCAAAAGCTCAAACGCCGCGAGCGCCAGTCCCGCCGCGATCCATTTCCAAGGTTCCACTCTGTATCCTCCCGGAAATATCCTTGTCGCCGATCAGAATATCTAATGAATTATTCGCCCTTAATGTGCAACATTATCAATTCCGTGTCAATGATATGTTTTCAAGGAATGCGGCGGATGCGGCCTTTCCGTCGCATCCCGCCGGCGGGTAATCTTTCCGGGACGCTGAAATACAGGCATTCGGGAAGTGGCGTTTTTTGGCTTTTGTCTTGCAGTGCTCATTATAGGCAACGCAACAGCGGGTTAAGGAGTAAATATGCCTTTCAGTATCATCTTGCTTTTTATGTCAATACCTGTTATCGCTTCTCTGCTGCTGATTTTACTTGTCGGCAGGATTCGCCGGTCGGACTGAAGCGAAATAAACGTCAAAAAATTGTTCCGAAAAATACGGATATTTGACTTTCCGCAAGAAGCACCGCGTTTTCGCGGGAGGACATCACCAGACACAAAATATTGAACATATTTAAGTTTTCAGCTAATGTGCCGATAAAGTTAGAGTTTGTTCGTAAATAACTTTCCGAAGGATCGCGCCCGGATTTATATCGGATTTGGCCTGGACGATCGAGCAAAACCGCAGGCGTAGCAGGGCTACGTCGAGGCTTTTGCGATTGAGGACAGGTCAAATACGGCATGACCTGCGCGCCGTACAACTTTGGCAGGCTGGAGACGGGATGCGAGACCGGAATGCTTATTTACGAACAAGTTCTTAATAAGACACGGGTTTCGCCAGATCAGGAAAACCATGAAAAATTGCGAATGAGGTGGGGAAAATGTCTGAAGAGTATGCCAGTGAGATGTTTCGGAAAGCTTTGGAAGCCATGGGAAACAACCAGGAATTTCTCGCGCTGAGTCTTTTCGAAAAGGCACAGATAATGGCAAAAGACCCCCTGTACCTGTCGTCGAAGGCACTTTGCGTAGCCAGGGTCCGCAGGTCGTTCAAGGAGGCCATCTATCTCTGCCGGGACGCTCTGGACATCGAACCGGCAAACCCGGTCCATTACCTACATCTGGGCAGGATCATGCTGCTGGCGGGACAAAAGAGAAAAGCCATAGCGGCCTTCCGCGACGGCCTGAAACGCGGTGAAAACCCGGAAATCATCGCCGAAATGGAGAAACTCGGGAAAAGAAAAGCTCCAGTCTTCAAATTCCTGGACCGCGGTCACCCACTGAACAGGATAAGCGGGTTGATGCTGTCTAAAATAGGTATGCGCTAACGGATACGGCCGCGCTGGCTATTCGCCGTCGTGGAAATAAAACAGGCACTCCTCGAACAGGCATTCGCCGTTCAGATCACTGAACGTGCACTGGACTGGCTGGTCGATGTCGATGGTCACGCCGAATTCGTCCCGCAGGAATTCGGCGGCGGTGGTAATGGCAAGGAACGAATCGCGCTTGCAGCAGCGCGGGCCGCCCTGCATTGCTATCACCTGCAGGCAGCGGGCGGTGACAAGGTTGCACAGTTTCCATTCTACCCCGGACAAAGGCGTGGCGTTGGCAATTATGCTGATGAAGATTCCGGCGCCGATCGCCGCGCCGCATGCTCCGTGAAAGCCGCAGAAGCCCCCTTTGACGTCTTCGGATCGCTTCCTCGCCAGCCTAATTTTTTCTCCCTTTTCTTCGGAAGGGATATCGAGCCGATTGCAGTAGGCCGCCAGAAGGACCGCCGGAACGAGGAAATGATGCTCGGGGCCGTGCATTTTGACTGCCGGATTTCTCATGAGTGTCTCCGCCATCTCCAGGGGCGCCGTCGAATCGCTATGGAGACAGTATCTCTGGATTAAATCCCCGGCCGTACCGCCGTGGCACGAATCGCAAACATAATGCCCTTTGACGCATCGAGCATTGGTATCATTCACGCTCCCGCAATAAAAACATTGTGCCGACTCGTAACCTTCAAAATATGCAAGTCTTTCTCCGCAAACCATACAGCCCGTCTTGTAGCCCATTCGATTAAACTCCGCCTTCCGAGATTCAGAATCATTACGATTAAGCAACGCCTACGCCCTAAATGTCATATCATTTGACTTTAACCGGAAATACGCCGTACAATGGCGCGGTTTGACGAAAACGGAACTGCCGGAACCAGGGACATCCCTCCGTGTTCAATCCTTCTGGTCGCACGTTCCCCGGGCCATCCTGCGACGGTGCAGCTTGATGTAGACGGCGACAAGAATGGCGCTAAAGATCAGCACAAAGATGAGCGCCTTGTGAGAATAGCGCATGATCAGCTCCTGCTTGATCAGTTCCTGGTTCTCCCCGATGAAATAGCCGATCCAGGTGAGAACCGAAACCCATATCCCTGCTCCGAGCAGGGTATAGATGGAAAACCGCAGGTGATTCATGCCGGAAAGCCCGGCCGGCAGCGAAATCAGGTGCCGCACCACCGGCAGGAGCCTGGCGATGAATGTGGAAATTTCGCCGTGCCTCAGGAAAAAGGATTCAACCCGGGCGAATTTTTCCTCGCTTATCCAGACGTATTTGCCGTATTTGAGTACGAGGGGCCGGCCCAGGTGACGGGCTGCGAAGTAGTTGATATAGGCACCGACAAGGCTGCCCGCGGTGCCGCAGAGAATGGCGATAAAAGCGTTCATCTGCCCCTGCTGGGCCAGGTAGCCGGCTGGCGGCATAACCAGCTCGCTTGGTATCGGAATTACCGAGCTTTCCATGGCCATGAGCAGGAAAATGCCTGGATATCCCATGGCGCCGATGGTTGTCACGAGCCAGCTTATGAGTTCTTGCATGATTGAATCTCCGGGATCTGGTTTTTGTCAGCGCCATTTTATACAGTTTGCCGTGAAAACGCCATGAAAACATTGTTGTACAATATGGTGACGCCATGGAACGCCAAACAGGGACAACCGGCCAAATAAAAATTTCGGATTATTTCATCTCGCACAAAACGGAATCTGATTAGCACTGGTCTCCGTTAGACCGTGGAACTCCCTCCCCTTCACGGGGAGGGTCGGGGTGGGGATGGGCAATTTCGGCCATAAAACAACCCATCCCCCTCCTGGCCTCCCCCTTGAAGGGGGAGGAAATTGAATAGCGGAAGGTTAGTGCTAATCAAGAAACGGAAAGAATAAAATTTGAATTTCCTCGAAAAAATAAAAAACGAAGTCCTCGTAGCCGACGGCGCGATCGGCACCATGCTCTACGGCAAAGGGGTAAGCCTGGACGCCAATTTCGAGCACCTCA
>DASRZQ010000075.1:0-15377 GCA_035686205.1 Geobacteraceae bacterium | reverse complement strand
GGAGACATTTCGACGGGATCGTGATCAACATGGGAAGGGAAGTCGGCAGATCGGTCGACGACCTCGTCCAGGTAATGGAAACCGATTCCACCTATGGCGCCCTCAGCAAGTTCCTTTACGGCCACTCGAAAAAAAGCGAGGTCAGGCTGCTCGAGGAATCCACGAATCTCCTGTTTGATGTGGACGGAATGATGGTAAAAGTCCTCAGGGAAGCGAGAAATCCAAAAGACATAGCCTGGCGCAGGGAAGGCGTGCGGCTGGTCATCGACACCACCGGGCAGTTCCTGGACCCGACCGCTCCGGCGGACCTGAAAAACGGAAGCCTGCGCGGACACCTCGAAGGCGGAGCGGAAAAGGTCATCGCATCGGCTCCCTTCAAAATAAAGGACAAGTCGCTTAAGGCCCCCGACGACAGCACCTGCCTGATCTACGGCATCAACCACACCTCCTTCGATCCGGCGCGCCATCATGTCGTTTCCGCGGCCTCCTGCACCACCACCGGACTGGCGCACCTGATCAAGCCGCTGCTCGAAACCAGGGAAACGTCCCAGATACTCACCGCATCCATGTCGACGATCCACGCGGCGACCAACACCCAGAACGTGCTCGACGCTCCGCCGAAAGCTTCCGCGTCCGACCTGCGCAAGAACCGCTCGATCATGAACAACATAATACTTTCCACAACCGGTTCGGCAAAAGCTCTGGAACAGGTCATGCCCGAAATCAAGAGGGTCGGATTCATGGCCGACTCGGTCAGGATACCGACCAGCACCGTTTCACTGATCATCCTGAACGTGACGTTCCACACTCCGCTGGATGCGGCGGGAGAACCAGTGGTAACCCAGGTTTTCCTGAACAACATATACAAGAAGGCCGCCGAAGGCTCCCAGAAAGACTTGCTGATCTTCAGCGACAGGCAGAATGTATCCTCCGACCTGATCGGCACCCGCGCAGCGGTGGTGGTGGAAGGACACGAAAACCACGCCCGCACGGGGTTTGCCGTCCTGTCACCAGAAACTCTCATGGCAGCGGGGGTCAAGGTCGACCACGAAGTGCAGATCCCCGTCACCCACGCCAAGCTGTTCGGCTGGTACGACAACGAATTCGGCAGCTACGTCAACTGCATGGGCGAGCTGGCGATTTATATCGACAAGAATATGGGTTAATCAGAACTGACTTTACGTCTGAAATAAAAAGGCCGCTCCATTAGTGGAAGCGGCCTTTTTATTTGACAATTGAGGTGCAGACCCTGAAACCTCAGGGCTTATCGTGTTCCTTCTCGGGCTTTTTATTCTCTTTCTTCACCTCACCGTTCCCGTTCTCCGGCGTCCGGATCTTCCAGACTTTCTTGTCGGCTTTCTGCTGCTGGCCCGCCGGCGGATTTGCCGCCCTTTGGGCTGCGCCGGGCGCCGACGGTTTGGCGACCGCATTGCTTACCCCCGAGCTGGTATTTCGGGTCCCAGGGGGGGCCGCCGCTGGCTGTTCCGCGCCTTTGTTCGGCAATCCGGACCAGCCGGGCTTTTTCGTGTTGCCGGCGGATGCCGCCTGATTCTGGCCGCCGGGTGACTTGGCCTGAATAGTCGCTGGTATTGACTGCTTTTCCTTGTACCTGTCATTGGCGGAAAATCCTTTTGTTTCGCCGCCTGAAACAGGGTTGGTTACGTTTCCCTTGTCGATTTTATTCCCAAAATTCTGGCGAGCCGGAGTCTTATCCGAACCGGGATTTTTCACTTCTTTCCACGCCCGTTTTTCAGACGTGTCCGCTTTTTGCGGTTGTCCGCCGGTCGGCTTTCCTGCGGGGTATTCGATTACTTCCGGACGGGATGCGGACCGTTGCTGCCTTCCCGCCCCTGCCCGTGAATCCTGCAAGTTGGTGACAGTCCGGGGCTTTGCCGCATTCTGGATCGGCTGGCCTGCGGTACGCCCCGGTATTACCGCGTACCCGCTTTTGGGAGGCCGGACTTGCGCGGTATCCGCACTCGCCGGTTTCCCCGCCCAAGGATTCGACTGCCGGGCTCCCCTGGCATCCGGACGGGCGCCTGCACTGCCGGGTTTTGCGGCGGGTAAATTCCCGACCATTCGCGGATGTCGTTCACGAAGGTCGGCAAAGTGAATGTTCCTGATAGCCGGCGGAGGCGTTTTCGCCTGAGGGACGGTTTTTACTGTCGGCATCATGGCCATTCTCGCCGGTTTTATGTCGGGCCTGCCGAAATGGACGTCCGCCCGGGCGAATATATTTTCCCTGGGCTTCACATAAGTGGCTTTGCCGGATGCGAAGGAGTTTCTGTTTACAACCGTCGTCGCGTTGACAATGTTCACGTTCTTGTAAATTACCTTGTTAACCGTGACGTTCTGAACGTTTACCTTGGTTATGTTTATGCTGTTTCTACCGTAATACCCCCGCCCGTAGTACTTTTCGCCTGGTGCAAGCGGGACCCAGCCCACATACTGGGGCGTCGACACCCATCCGACGTAGCCCGGAGCCCAGTAGACGTCACCCCTGGCGGGAGGCACCCAGCACCACCCGATGGAAGGAAGGCTGACCCAGCGCCCGTAATGGTAGGGCGCCCACCCCCAGGTCTCATATGATACCCAGACGTAATCGCCTCCGATCCACACCCAGCGGCCGACCCGGTACGGGCTCCAGTCAGGTCCCGGAATTACAGCAGGCCGCCAGACATAACCGTATTCCGGCACACGTGCCCATGTTCCGTTGTTGTCCAGATCGCTCTGATAGGCGACAAGCTCGTCCGGAAGATACCCCGGAGCCGCCCGCCGGGCAAAGAACACGCGGTCCCGGCCGGCATTCCAGCGCTCCCACTCATCGGGCGGATTCAGCGGCAATATTTCGCTGCTCCCCCCCTCGACGGAAAACATTTCGCCGGCGCGCACCGTGGTTCTTCGCCCGTTGCTTTCAACGTACGCGTCCCCTTTTAAGAGGGATATGTCTTCATCTCCGTTTCCGGCAAGATCGACCCTGATGCGGGCCTTGTCATACACCTGTACCGAAGACTCGTTCAGATCCAACTGCATGGCCTGCCCGCCCATGGCGGCAGTGCGCACATAAGCGCGCCCCATGCCTATGTGCATCTGGACGAGGTCGTCACGAAGCGCCAGGATATCCAGTGAGCTCGTGCTGTCCAGCCTGACAAGCGAGCCGTTTTGCATCTGGACCTCCGCTCTGGCGCCGTCCGGGCTCCAGATGCTGTCTCCCTCATTGAGGGGAGTATTGACGGAAGCGGGGAACCAGTCGGATGAGTCTGCGTGCCTGATCTGCACGTCCCCCGTGATCAGGCTGATCCGGGCAAAGCCGTTCGGCGAGGCCCAGGAAATGGCCGGCAGGAGGACGCCGGCTGTAACAATGAGCAAAAGTTTCAGATATTTCATTGCGGTTTCTCCTTGACGTATTTCATCCATGGCCAAACACGGCGATGAATGAATAATAATCCTTGTTCATGCCAGCAGATTCGTGGCATTTATTATACCGCACATACCGTGCCATTCTCTGGTTCACTCAACATGCTGTATTTATTAAACTATTTACCGCAGACCGACACGGGCGCGGGAAAAGAAAAACCTCAAACCCTCCGAACTCTGCCTGATTTACGCCATGCAACATATTTTGTGTTTAATCATCATTTTATAAACGGGTAAAATATGCTAGACTTGCACGGGTTTTCAGGCCGTTGAAGCAGCGAAGGGGGAGGATCGTGAACAATTCTTTTTTTAATCTCTACAATCATAATTTCGTCCGGGCGGCCGTGGCAATCCCCGATGTGAGCGTGGCCGACCCGGCATACAATTCCGCGCGGACTATCGACATGATGCGGCAGGCGCGCGAAAAAAACGTGCTGCTGGCCGTTTTCCCCGAGCTCGGGCTGTCCGCCTATTCCTGCGAGGACCTCTTCCATCAGCAGGCCCTGCTGGACGGCTGCCTCGAAGGGCTCGACGCGATTCTCAAAGCATCTAGCGACATTCCGGTGATCACGGTTGTAGGCATGCCGATCCAGGTCCACGGCATGCTGTTCAACTGCGCGGTCACTCTCTATCGCGGCCGGATACTCGGTGTGGCGCCGAAGACTTACCTTCCCAATTACCGCGAATTCTACGAAATGCGCCAGTTCGCGCCGGCAGCGTACTCCCCGGTGAACAGCATTGATCTGCTGGGCGAACGGGACATTCCATTCGGCAACCGCCTTATGTACCAGGTCGAAGACCAGCCGTTGCTGACCTTTTACACCGAGATCTGCGAGGACGTCTGGGTCCCCATCCCGCCCTCGTCCCATGCCGCCCTGGCCGGCGCCACCGTACTGGTCAACCTGTCCGCCTCCAATATCACCGTCGGCAAAGCCGACTACCGGCGCCAGCTTGTGGCCAACCAGTCGGGCCGGTGCCTTGCCGCATATATCTACAGCGCCGCCGGAACCGGGGAATCGACCACGGACCTTGCCTGGGACGGTCATGGCATGATTTATGAGAACGGCGGATGCATCGCCGAAACGAAACGTTTCGTTTATGGACCGCAGTTGGCAATCGGAGATATTGATCTCGACAAACTGGCTCAGGAACGGATGCGCCAGTCCAGCTTCGGCCAGGCGGTAAGGAGACACCGCGACGACATCTCCGATTTTCGCACCGTGCGTTTCCAGGCCGACATCCCGCGGGGAGGAATACTTCCGCTCGAACGGTCATACGAACGGTTCCCCTTCGTCCCGAGCGATCCGGCGCGGAGAAACGAGCGGTGCATGGAAGTGTACGAGATCCAGGTCCAGGGGCTGGTGAAGCGCTTCAAGTCAACCGGTGCCGACAAGATGGTCATCGGCATTTCGGGAGGGCTCGATTCGACCCAGGCCCTTCTGGTCTGCGCCAAGGCCATGGATATCATGGGACTATCCCGCTTCCACATCCTCGCCTATACCATGCCCGGATTCGCCACCAGCCAGCGGACCCTCGACCAGGCCCGGGATCTGATCCGGACGGTCGGCTGCACGTACAACGAAATCGACATCCGGCCCAGCTGCCGGCAGATGCTGAAGGATATCGGTCATCCCTTCTTTCACGGCGAACCTGAATACGACGTGACTTTCGAGAATGTCCAGGCGGGAGAGCGGACCAGCCACTTGTTCCGGCTGGCCAACCAGTACGGCGGCCTGGTGGTGGGAACAAGCGACCTGAGCGAGCTTGGGCTCGGCTGGTGCACATACGGGGTGGGAGACCACATGGCCCACTACCATGTCAATGCAAGCGTTCCGAAAACCCTGATCCAGTATTTGATCCGCTGGGCGGCTCAAACCGACCAGCTCGGGCCGGCCGTGAGCAGGGTCCTTGAACAGGTGCTGGAAACGGAAATCAGTCCCGAGCTCGTTCCGGGGGAGGACGGTGCGGGCCAGCCCGTTCAGCGCACCGAAGACATTATCGGCCCTTACGAACTGCAGGATTTCAACCTCTACTACATCCTGCGCCTCGGCTACCTGCCGCCGAAAGTCGCTTTCCTTTCCTGGAATGCCTGGCACGACAAGTCGCGCCATCTGTGGCCCGATATCCCCGAAAACAAGCGCCATGAGTATACGATCGTCGACATCAAGCACTGGCTTGCGATCTTCCTCAGGCGTTTCTTCAAGACCAGTCAATACAAGAGGAGCTGCATGGCCAACGCGCCGAAGGTCGGATCGGGCGGATCGCTGTCCCCTCGCGGCGACTGGCGCGCCCCCAGCGACGGCGAAGCCGCGGCGTGGCTCGACCAGCTTGCCCGGATTCCCGAAGTTTATATTGACTGAGACGCGAATTTCCTGATCATCCACCCGGCAATGGATTTGTCGGAAAAGGTCGGCGGCATTGCATCCCTGCGGAACCAGCGGGCATCTTCCAGCTCTTTCACGTCGACATTGATTTCGCCGCTTTCGTATTCGGCGGCGAAGGCCGCCATCAGCTGGCTCGGGAATGGCCAGCTCTGGCTCCCAAGGTAGCGCATGTTCCTGACCCGGATGCCCGTCTCCTCCTCCACCTCCCGGACAACACATTCCTCCAGACATTCGCCGAAATCGCAGAAGCCCGATGGCAGGCTGTAATACCCCTCCGGCCATTCCGGTTTCCTTATCATGAGCAGCAAGTCCCCACGCGTCACCAGGGCAATGGCGCACGGGTGGACACATGGGAAGTGTTCGAAGGCGCACGCACTGCAGTGCTTGCCCCATGAGCCGGCGATTCTCTCCGTTCGTTTACCGCACCGGGGGCACGCTTCACTGTTCGTCTCCCACCTGGCAATCTGCTGGGCAAGCCCGGCAACGGTGAGCAGGCCGTCATCCATTTTGCCTTTGAGAAATAGCATCAAAAGAGGTTCCGCGGAAAAGCCGGACGGCAGATCATTGATGTTGCCGATTCTTAGCAGGCGCAGCGGCTTGTTTTTCCATTTTCCGATAAGGACTTCTTCCCCGCCTTCTTTCATGGAATCTGGAAGTTTTCCTTCGGGCAGACCAAAACCTCCGTCCTTGCTTTGGAACACCATGCAGTCTTCCCTGACGACCGTCCAGCAACCCGGCTCTCCGCCGTCAGGTTCTCCAGGCTTCGCAGGAACATAAAGATCCTTCATAGCGTGACTGTTGAAAGGCAAATTTATTGCTTCCGGATATCGCATATCAAACCATCCAATAATTAATTTAGCTGCTTAAATATGGGTTTTAGTTCAATAAAACGGAATTTTTCAACGAAACTTCATAATAATTATCATTAATATACACTTTCTCTCAGCAGCTTGCTCCATTTTTTATCAAATAAATTTTAAATATTTAATTTTTTTTATTGCATTATTTTAACTGTGTGGTATTTTTAACATGCACAAATTAAAATGCCTTCATCGTCCGAAAAAAACAATATATGGGAGGGGTTATGCGAAAGTATCAACTGTTGTCAATTGTAATGGTTAGCGTGGCAGTCCTGATTTTCGGCTTCACAAGCGCTCATGCGGCAATGTCCATCGATTACATGTTGGGCGACGTACCGGGGCAAATGGGGCAAGTGGTCTATAATCCAGGTCCAGGCTCGGATTCCTTGCTTCATGGGATAAATATCCCCATAAATTACGTTACAAGCACGGAAACCCCTCTCAACGCCAAAGACAACCTTGCTGTAACTAATGGGGTACTGAATTTTACCACCGGCGACTTCTCCGGGAAAACGGGCAATGTGTGGACTTTTAATGGCGGCGGCACGGTAACGTTAACAGGAGGTATACCGGGTCTTGGGTTGCCCGATGGCACAACACTTCTGACCGGAACATTTACAGCCGCAAATGTTACCGAGTATCCACTGGGACAATACAGTTTCAAGATTTTGGGCGGAGCGATTTCCGGCAATGACAATTTGGATGTCTATTCTTATTACGGAATCGATTTAGCGAGCATACCTTCAATTGCAACAAGCCTGTCTTTCATAGCAACGGACCTTACCGGCAATGGCTTCAAAAGCACCAATTGTATAACGGGCACCGTAGTCGATTCTCCTTCCGCGGTCCCGATTCCCACAGCGTTGGGCCTCCTTGGTTCCGGTCTTACATGCTTTGTTTTACTGAGGAGAAGATTGAATATCTGATGTAAATTTAATAAAACAAACAAGCAATATTGTCAAAGGGGTTCTCGCATGTGAGAATCCCTTTTTTTCGTATTATGCATCTGACATGAGTAATGAGCTTATGAGTTCTCAGTCTTCCTGAGGATAAAACGGGCATGTCTTTTCTCGTTTAATAATCCAATCCATAGCGAAATACAAAATGTGCAAAATTGATTGGTTGCTGTACTATGCAGGTTAATGTTGTATAATCATGCAATCAAGAATTTTAATGGGATTCGCAATTGCACGAAACAGGGGAAATCGTGAATAAAGCCAAGTCCACCGCGGGAACCGTGGAAGCGGCAATGGCCGTCCTCAAGGACGGGGGTATAAAGGGACCGTTGTCCCGCCTCCTGCCGTTCATGGGACCGGCTTTCATTGCCAGCGTAGCCTACATAGACCCCGGCAACTTCGCCACCAACATTCAGGGTGGCGCCAAGTTCGGCTACTTGCTTCTCTGGGTGATCATCGCCAGCAACCTGATGGCAATGCTGCTCCAGACGCTGTCCGCCAAACTCGGCATCGCCACCGGCATGAACCTGGCCGAACACTGCCGTAGCCGCTTTCCCCGCCCGGTTGTCGCGATCATGTGGGGATTAATGGAAATAGTGGCCATGGCAACAGACCTGGCTGAATTTCTGGGAGCCGCGGTCGGTTTCAACCTGCTGTTCGGCATCCCTCTCTGGATTGCCGGCATCCTGACCGCCATAGTCACCTTCCTTATCCTGGGACTGGAGCGTTTCGGTTTCCGGCCGGTCGAGGCGGTCATCACGGCCCTGGTCGGGGTCGTAGCCGTCAGCTACCTGATCGAAACAGTGCTGGGCAAGCCTGAATGGGGAAATGTGCTTTACCACTCTTTCGTTCCGCAATTTTCCGGAACAGAAAGCATCGTTCTGGCGACGGGCATCCTGGGGGCAACCGTCATGCCCCACGCGATCTTTCTCCATTCGGCGCTCACCCAGGGCCGGGTCGTGGTCAGGGACCAGAAACAGCTGCGCCGGCTGCTGCGCTACGAGATTTTGGATGTGCTGGTCGCCATGGGTCTGGCCAGCCTGATCAACATGGCCATGCTGATCATGGCCGCGGCAACGTTCCACAGAAAAGGCATGACCGAGGTCGGCACACTTGAAACGGCCTTCCACACCCTGGAGCCGCTGCTGGGCAGATCGGCGGGCTGGATTTTTGCCATTTCGCTGCTTGCTTCCGGACTTTCTTCATCAGCCGTAGGCACGATGGCCGGTCAGGTGATGATGCAGGGCTTTCTGCGGAGGCGAATTCCGGTCTGGATCCGCCGACTTGTCACAATTACCCCGTCCCTGTTCGTCATCTTCATCGGGCTGGACCCGACCAGGACCCTGGTGATCAGCCAGGTGGTGCTAAGTTTCGGCCTGCCGTTCGCGGTCGTTCCCCTTGTCATGTTCACAAGGCGGAAGGATGTGATGGGAATACTGGTAAACCGGCCAACCACCACGGTTTTAGCCGGTTTGTGCACATTTTTGATAATTGCCCTTAATGTATACCTGCTTTACCAGATATTTTTCGTGGGGTGAGAATATGCTGAAGCACCTGTTAATTCCCCTTGACGGGTCGCGCCTCGCGGAAGCGTCGCTGCCGGCCGCGGTCTTTCTGGCCGGAAAACTTGGAGCCAGGGTTACACTGCTCCATGTTATCGAGCGCGACGCTCCGCAGGAAATACACGGAGAGCGGCACCTGAGTAACCCGAATGAGGCTGCACGTTACCTCGACGAGGTTGCCGAGCGGACGTTCCCGCCCGGAACTGAAATCGAGAAACATGTTCACGGCGAGGAATCGAGCAATGTTGCTGGTAGCATTGCCGATCATATCGCGGAGCTGGAGGCGGACCTCATCGTCATGTGTACCCACGGCCGCGGAGGCCTGCGCGGCTGGATGTTCGGCAGGATCGCCCAGCAGGTGGTAAACCGTGGAAGCAAGCCGGTCCTGCTGGTCCAGCCTTCGGGGGAGGAAGCGCCGTCGGCATTCAACTGCCGACGACTGCTGGTGGCGCTGGACGGCAATCCCGAACATGAACTCGGACTCAAAATATCAGCCTGGCTTGCAAAGGCCTGCGGAGCGGATTTGCATCTTGTCATGGTCGTACACTATTCATCCACACTTCCGGGAGAGCAGGCCGCCACGGCAAGGATTCTGCCGCGGGCAACCTCGGCCCTGCTTGATATAGCCGAGGAAGATGCCCATGAATATTTACACCGTCATGTGACAGAGCTGGATTCCGCCGGGCTTGCGGCGACCGCGGAGGTGCGGCGCGGAGACCCCGTACCTATGATCCTCGCCGCCGCCGATCAATCGGCGGCCGACCTGATCGTCCTCGCCACCCACGGCAAAACCGGTATGGACGCATTCTGGTCGGGAAGCACCACACCGAATGTGACCGGACGCTCCACCATACCGTTGCTGCTGGTTCCGGTTCAGGGGAACATGAATCCTAATTAATTCTATCCCCCTCACCCGGCCTCAGGCCCCCCTCTCCCTCATGGAGAGGGCAGTGCCAATATTCCTTCTCCATTAGGGAGAAGGTGCACCAAAGGGGCGGATGAGGGGATGGACCGCCGTTTGAGGGTGGACAGCTTCTGCTTGATCCGGGAAGACCATGGCTTGGCTCCCGGTAAAAGGTTTACGGATGGACGAAATCAGATGAAGAGAAATACGGAGACGCATGTTCTGTGCGTCTCCGCATGGGCCAGAAATAAAACCTTTTACTCCGGCTTGATGGCATCTACCGGACATACGTCGTCGCACGCCCCGCAATCGATACAGGTATCCAGATCTATTACGTGCTTGCCACCCTTTTCACTTATCGCATCGACCGGGCATACCCCGTCGCACGCTCCGCAATTGTTGCAATCATCGGTAATATAGTGAGTTCCCACGCTTTTCACCTCCCTTTCGCGGCTGCACTACGAAACACATTTGAAAGCCTACAACGCTTCGACGTAATGTCAATACCCCCCTCCGGCAATGATAATATGGATGTGACCACGGACCGTACTGATACCGTCCGATGAATGAAAAAATACCTGATAACATTTTCCCGCCATGTTATAGTGGCTCAGATACCAGATTGGAAGGACGAACCATGAAACTTCTCCAGCATCTCAATCCGGCCCAGAAAGAAGCGGTGCTCCACGGCGAAGGGCCGCTCCTTATCCTCGCCGGGGCCGGTTCGGGCAAAACCAGGGTAATCGTGCACCGGATCGCGTACCTGATAGAAAAGCGGGAAGTGCCGCCATGGCAGGTCCTGGCGGTCACCTTCACCAACAAGGCCGCCGGCGAGATGAAAGAGCGTGTGGAGAAGCTGCTCGGCGGCGGGGAGCTTCCCCTGATATCCACCTTCCATTCGGCATGCGTGCGGATCCTGCGCCGGCAGATCCATCACCTGGGATACCAGTCAAATTTCGCCATTTATGACGACAAGGACTCCGAAAGGCTTATCAAGGAAATCCTCGCCGAAATGAACCTGGACGAAAAGAAATTCCCGGCCAGGCTTTTCGCGGTGGCCATAGACGACAACAAGAACGCCGGCAGGGGGCCGGAGGATATTCCCGCCGGTGATTATTTCCAGGAGAAGGTCGCACGGGTTTTTTCCGTCTATCAGGAACGGCTGAAGAAGAGCAATGCGCTGGATTTCAACGACCTGGTGCTGCTTACGGTCAGGCTTTTCGAGACCTCGCCGGAGGTCCTGGAACACTATCGTGACCGGTTCCGCTGGATCCTGGTCGATGAATACCAGGACACCAACGTCATCCAGTACCGGCTGGTCAAGCTCCTGGCCGGAAGCCGCATGAACCTTTGCGTGGTGGGGGACGACGACCAGAGCATTTACCGCTGGCGCGGCGCCGACATCAGGAATATCCTCGATTTCGAGAAGGATTTCCCGCAGGTAAAGGTGGTGAAACTTGAGCAGAATTACCGCTCCACGCGCACCATCCTGGCCGCCGCGGGCAAGGTGGTAGAGAAGAACCGGGGCCGCAAGGGAAAGACCCTCTGGACGGAAAACCCGGGCGGCGCGCTGATTGTTTATCGCAGACTGGAAAACGAGTGGGAAGAGGCAAGCTTCGTCTGCCGCGAAATGGGCAAAGCTTCCCGGGCAGGAACCAGTCTCCGCGACATGGCGGCTTTCTACCGGACCAATGCACAGTCCCGCGTGCTGGAAGACATGCTGCTGCGGGAAGGGATACCTTATCGCATGGTGGGCGGAATGCGGTTTTACGCCCGGATGGAGGTCAAGGACATCCTGGCCTACCTCAAGGCGCTGGACAACCCCGCCGACGAGATTTCGCTGAAAAGGATCATCAACACGCCTCCGCGCGGCATAGGGCACGCTACGATAGACAAGGTAACCGCCCTGGCGGCCGAGCGCGACATCACCTTTTACGAGGCATTGCGTCTGTCGGCGAGCACCGGCATTCTCGCTTCGGCCGCCGGGAAGAAAATCGCCGGCTTCATCGCCTTCATGGAAGGCTTCAGGGGCATGATGGAAACGATCCCGCCGGCGGAACTGGCGTCACGGATCATCGAAGAATCCGGATACGCCGAACGTCTCCGGGAAGAGCGGAGCGAAGAGGCCCGGGACCGCCTTTCCAATCTCCAGGAACTGCTGGCCGCAGTGGAGGAATTCCAGCAGAAAAGCGAAGACGGCGGCCTGTCCTCCTTTCTCGAACAGGTGGCGCTGGTCTCCAACAACGAAGCGGAAGAAGGGACGGCGAATTCGGTCACCCTGATGACCCTCCATTCGGCAAAGGGCCTGGAATTCCCGCTGGTGTTCATGATCGGCATGGAGGAAAAACTCTTTCCCCACGTCCGCGCCCTGGAAGACAGGGAGCAGATGGAGGAGGAGCGCCGCCTCTGCTATGTCGGCATGACCAGGGCAAAGGAGAGGCTGGTCCTGACCAATGCCCGCCGGCGGCGGACATTCGGCCAGGACCAGTTCAATCCTCCGTCCCGCTTCATCGGCGACATACCGAAGGATCTGCTCGATATCGAAGACGGATTCCAGCCGGCATTCGGTTTTGGATACGAGCCGGATTTCGCTGCGTCGGACGTGGAAAGCACGGAGCCTTACGTCGCATCAGTCAGGGGGAAGGCATACGGCCATAACCTGGCGTCGGTTCTTGCCGCGGATGCCCCTGGTCAAACTGTCCGGGAGGTGGAAGTGATTCCCGACGAGCAGGATGAAGTCTTCATCGGCATGAAGGTTCGCCATGGCAAATTCGGCGTTGGCACTATTCGGAATATCGAAGGAAGAGGCGATGACCGGAAGGCCGTCGTCTGGTTCAATTCGGTCGGCCAGAAAAAGCTGCTGCTGCGCTTTGCCGGGCTGGAGAGGGTGTAGATATTGTTTTTCCCCTGCATTCATGCTAAAAATAAGCGTTTAAAATTATTGCCATCCCGCGGAGCACCCAGATGAAAATAACCAGAGAACAGATCGAACACGTGGCGCGGCTTGCCCGCCTTGAGCTGACTGAAAAGGAAAAAGAGACTTTCACCGGTCAGATGGACGCCATCCTGGCCTATGTGGAGAAGCTGAACGAACTGGACACCTCCGGCATCGTCCCCACTTCCCACGCTGTGCCGATGGAGAACGCCTTTCGCGAGGACGTCGTCAAGGAGTCCTTCGAAACCGACCGTGCCCTCCTCAACGCACCGGACCGCTCCGACAATTTCTTCCGGGTACCGAAGGTCATAGAATAGGCTAAAGGCGAAGGGCTAAAGGCTGAAGGTAAAGCGTCATTCCCGCGCAAGCGGGAATCCAGGAATTTTTCAGGGTGCCTAACCAGCATTCTGGACATGGCCCTTGTGGATGACTCTCGGATAGCCATTAGACGTTTTCCCTTAGCCCTTAGCCTTTCACCCTTGGCCCGACATTTATATGGAGATTAAACCGCATGGAACTATACGAGCTGACCATCCGCGAACTGCATGAAAAACTGAAAAGCAGGGAGGTTTCATCCGTTGAAGCCGCCAAGTCTGCGTTGAAGCGTATCGAGGACGTGGAGGACACGGTGAAGGCCTTTATCACCGTCACCCCCGAAGAGGCGCTCAAAAACGCCGAGGCCGCCGATAAAAGGATCGCAACGGGCGACATGGACGTCTTGACCGGTATTCCAATCGCCCTCAAGGACATTTTTCTGACCACGGGAATCCGCACCACCTGCGGCTCCCACATTCTCGGGAACTTCATTCCTCCGTATGATTCCACCGCGGTGGCAAAGCTGAAGGAAAAGGGAATCGTGCTTGTCGGCAAGCTCAACCAGGATGAATTCGCCATGGGCTCATCAACGGAATCGAGCTACTATGGCGCCACGAGGAATCCCTGGAACCCGGACTGTATACCGGGCGGTTCTTCAGGAGGCTCGGCCGCGTGCATAGCCGCCCGCCAGGCAACCTCCACGCTCGGCACCGACACCGGCGGGTCTATCCGCCAGCCGGCATCCCATTGTGGCTGTGTGGGCCTCAAGCCGACCTACGGCCGTGTTTCGCGCTACGGGGTCATCGCCTATGCTTCCTCCCTCGACCAGGTCGGCCCGATTACCCGCGATGTCGCCGACTGCGCCATCATGCTCGGCACCGTGGCGGGATACGATCCGAAAGACTCGACCAGCGTCAACCTGCCCGTCCCGGATTACACCAAGTCTCTTGTAAGCCAGGTGAAAGGCCTGAAGATCGGCCTGCCCAGGGAATACTTCATCAAAGGCCTCGACCCGGCGGTGAAGAAAGCCATGGATGAAGCCATCGCCACTTACAATGCGCTCGGAGCCGAATTCATCGAGATATCGCTTCCCCATACCGATTACGCCGTCGCCTGCTACTATCTGATCGCAACCGCCGAGGCCAGCTCGAACCTGGCCCGCTACGACGGGGTCCGCTTCGGCCATCGCAACCAGGATGCGCGAGGGCTTATCGACATGTACATGGTCAGCCGGGACGAAGGATTCGGCGCTGAAGTCAAACGACGCATAATGCTCGGAACCTACGCTCTCTCCTCCGGCTATTATGACGCCTACTACCTGAAGGCGCAAAAGGTGCGAACACTCATAATGCAGGATTTCATAAATGCTTTCGAGACCGTGGACGTGCTGTTGACCCCTGTCGCCCCGACCCCCGCCTTCAGGATCGGCGAAAAGGTGCATGATCCGCTGCAGATGTACCTGTCCGACATTTTCACCATCCCGGTCAACCTGGCCGGGACCTGCGGCATATCGGTGCCCGCCGGCTTCAACGCTGAAGGCCTCCCCATCGGCGTGCAACTGATCGGCAAGCCCTTCGGCGAGGAGACTATACTCCGCGCGGCTTACGCTTTCGAGGAGAACACCGAATGGCACAAACGGAAAGCGAAGATTTAAACATACAAAAACAGTCTCTAGCAGAGACGCCAAAAACGCAAAGCAAAACCGTTTTCTTAATCATGTCTATTGGCAAATTGGCTTAGATCCCTTTGTTTGCAAGAATTGAATTTACTTTGCGGTCTTTGCGCCTTTGCGTGAGTAAATACGGTTTTTCAGGTTGTAATCAATTTTCTGCATTTGTGAATAATCGGAGATTCCCATGAAATATCAACCCGTCATCGGACTGGAAGTCCATGTCCAGCTCCTGACCAACTCGAAAATCTTCTGCGGATGTTCCACGAAATTCGGCGCCGACCCTAACTCCCAGACCTGCCCGGTCTGCCTCGGCCTGCCGGGGGCGCTGCCCGTGCTTAACAGAAAAGTCGTCGAATTCGCCATCAAGGCGGG
>DASRZQ010000074.1:0-5471 GCA_035686205.1 Geobacteraceae bacterium | reverse complement strand
CCGCGGGACGGCGGAAGGCGCTGCGTGTCTTGGTTCAGCGGCCGCAGGGCCCCTTTCAACGCCGCCTGGATGCGGAGCCCGGTGAGGCGCCCCGGGAACCGCCGTGTGGCCTGTAGGCGGAGCCTTATACGGTGCTCCGGCCCGGCTTGCCCGCTCGATGCCGTGACCGGTGAACACGCCAGGCTTCGGCGTAGCGGCAATGGACGGACGGCCACGGTTTACAGTCGCCCGTTGCTCGGAGAAAGAGCGGGCGGACCGCTCCTGCTCCCTCTGTACGGCATTGGGAGGCGAATGCCGCTGACGGGACGCCGCCAGCTGCCCCGCGGTGGGATGAAACCTGACGCCGCCGGGGCCGCCGTTGTAACTGACCCTGGTTACGTTGACATTATTGATGACGGTTTTATTGTAAACGTTGTGGATGTTGGTGACGTTGACGTTATTGACCGCCCGGTTGTAATAGAAAGCGCCGTGCCGCCAGTATCCCCCATGGAAGCCGTAACCCGTGTATCCGCAACCATAGTTGATTCCGCCGTAGAAACCGACAACAGGCCCCCAGTAGCCTTCATACCAGACATACACTCCATCGTTCCATCCCCAGTACCCCGGAGTCCACAACGCCCCGGGAAATGGCGCGAATACCCATGTTCCGGGTACCCAGTAGTAGCCGAAATTCGGGTCCCAGGCCCAATAGCCCGGCACCCAGATATAGCCGGGACCCGGGCAAGGAGGCTGAACATAAACGGGCAATGCCGGCGGAGGGTACCCAACCGACACGCTTACGGCGACCTGCGCGGGTGATGGGGCCGGGGCGGCCAGCACCAGGAAAGCAAACAGGAATAAAAAGGCCGAACATGTCGCTATCCGCGCCGCAAAAAGTCCCCTGCGGCCGAAGTTCACGATCAGGGACGAAGATTCTTCCGGATCAGGCTGGATTTCCTTGACTCCAGCACCGACGGAATCTTCGTAGAGCATTCCCGGTTCCGGTGAATTGTTCCTGAAACGATCAATTCTGAGATTATTCCGTTCTCTCATCTAATCACCTCTGTACCAGCTCAAATTAAATCAACTTACGTTCAGATTTGACGAAGTGCCTTAACCACTATTTCAGATCATAGAGCAGCAGGAAAGAAGGAAAGGAATGTTCCGGTAGAGCAGTGCCCCGCAACCTGCGCCCTTCGAAAATCAGCGTCATGCAGATATATGCAAAAAACAGTATATCACGTATTAGACATGTACGCATCGAGACTCCGGTTCAGCGGTTCACCGAGTTCAGATTTATGTTCTGAAGACAAAGCTGAAAGCAATGACAATCAAAGTTCCGACAATAATTGAAGCCAACCTTATGAGCAGCATCAGTCTGCTGTCACCCAGGTAGGCGAAAGATGTACCTTCAACACCGCTGGAGTCCGAGAAATGTATGACCGTCCGTCCCTGGGAGCTGCGGCTGAGAACAAGAAACGGCGTCCTGAATGTCTTCTCCAGATATATTGGCCAGACCATCAAAACCTTTATCAATTCCACAGATGCCCTGCAAAAATACAGAAACTTGCTGTTTTTGTAGTCATTCAGAATTATCCCGGGATTGCGATAGTTGAATTTGATCTGGATATAAACGACTTTCTGAAATATGAATCCAATTAGAAAATAGAGTATCGCGATATCCTTGACGTACGGAGGATTGTCTGACGGCAGCAATTTGAAAAGCGGGGCCAGTGAAGTGTGAAATATTACCTGGTGAAGGTGAACAAACCTCGAGAAGAACACCAGAAGAGAAATATGAAAAATATCAACCACGAGCCGGACACACGATATGACCGACATTATCAAGGTAATTTTAGCGACTAACCCTTTGAGGGAAAATCTGTAAGCCGCCTTTAGTTCACGGAGCAGCTTCATATTTCAAACACCGGGTCCGGCAACAGCATAGCGAGGGCAATGGATTTGAAGTCAGTTGTCCATAGGTTTCTGATGTGGATGAAAGAAGCATGAATGCTGATCATCCGCCTGCTTAAGTTGCCTTATACCGCACTCCCCGCAAAATCCATGACCGATGTCGACCCATCATTCGAAAGTGGACAAAAGAATGCGGTGACAATACCGCTTCCGATAAAATCGTCCAGATTATGATCTTCGACAGAACCCCAACAGCCGTCGTTACGGATTACACGTATCAGCGAATTTTCCTCCTTCACTCCGGCAGTCAGAAAAATTATATCATGCGTAAGCTGACTCGTTGCTGAATAAATCCTGGTCTTTCACGAAACCCGTCTATTGTTCCGGGGCAATTAGCAATTATAATTTCAAAGTAGGAAAGAAAAATCGAAGCAAACAGAAAGTGTCCAGCATCAGCACCCCCAGTGCGACCGGCATAATATTCCGTTTATACGCTATTACGCTTGACGGAGGTGAAAATTAGAATGAGAGGCTTACAAGTATCATCAACAACAGCAGCTATGACTTCGGTGTTTTTATTTCTAGCGGCAATCCCGCCGAAACCGCATTTTCCCAGAACGAAAACATAGAAATCTCCTGTTTCAAGGGGAATACGGAAGAATGGAATTAAATCGGCGAGATTTCCGTGGACAATGTATTCAATGCCGCCCAGGACTGCAACCAGGAGTATGAAGGCTGTTAGGAAAAATGCCTGGGATGCACCGTCGATTCAGACTCCAACCAGGTTTGCTATGACAAGAGCGGGATGAAAATATCCCGAGACAAAGCCAATTCGAAGGCGCAACCGCCAAGCGGGCCGAAACCTTGAAATTTTTTGGGAAAAAAGTTGTGCCCCCGGATGGCGCTCTGGTGCATTCATGAAGTGCTCAATATCTCGAATCAGTTTCATATGGGGCATATTAGCACTTGTCCTGGCAACCGCCGATGCCGCACATGCGGCGCAGGCTCCCGCCGCGATATCTTTCCCGCCCGCTTTGAACAGTTATGGCGATGCGGGCATGACAAGCGTGCTTGATGTCCTTGTTCACCGCATCAAAATGCAGCCGTTGAACCTGTGGGCAAGCCTCCTGTTCCTCGGGGCGGTGGTTCATACCTTTTTCACGCACAGGTTCCACCTTATGGCCGACGCCTTGGAGCAGCGTCACCGGAAAAAGCTCAGCCGAAGGGGAGAGCCGGGGCGGAGCAATGGTCATCCCGAAATTATCGTCAGCGGCTGGGCACGGCTTATCCATTTCCTGGGAGAGGTCGAAGTCGTATTCGGTATCTGGGTTATACCGCTGCTGGTGATGCTGACGGCAAATTTCGGCATCAAGCCGACACTGGACTATATCAACAGTCTGTCCTATGACGAGCCGCTTTTCGTTGTCGTAATAATGGCCATCTCATCGACACGGCCGGTCCTGCGGCTGGCGGAGCGGTGCATGGAGGTGTTCGCCAGGCTGGGGCGAGACCGGCCCGCTGCATGGTGGCTTTCAATCCTGACGGTTGGGCCCCTGCTCGGTTCGTTCATCACCGAGCCGGCGGCAATGACCATCTCGGCCCTGCTGCTCGGCAAGCGATTTTACACTCTCAGACCCCCTCCCCGCTTTGCCTATGCTACCCTGGGACTCCTGTTCGTCAATATCTCCGTCGGCGGCACCCTCACCAGCTATGCGGCGCCGCCGGTGCTTATGGTGATTGGTCCATGGGGCTGGGACGCCACCCATATGATGACCCACTTCGGCTGGATTGCCGTCGCGGGTATTCTGCTCTGCAATTCGTTCTATTTCCTCGTGTTTCGGAAGAGTTTCGCCTCCCTTCAACATCTCCGGGCCGGAGAAAATGAAGACCGCAGAGGCCCCATACCGGCCTGGGTCACTGTCTTTCATCTTCTGTTCATGGCTTTGGCGGTATACAATCTGCACCGTCCGGCGTTGCTGGTGGGAACCTTTCTGTTCTTCCTCGCGTTCTCGGAGGTAACCGAGGACTACCAGGATGCTCTTCAGTTGCGCTCACCAATTCTCGTCGGATTTTTCCTGGCCGGCCTGGTTGTCCATGGCGGGCTCCAGCAGTGGTGGATTGCGCCCGTTCTCGGGGGACTGGGCGAGTTGCCCCTGATGTTCGGTGCCATGGGGCTTACCGCCGTGAACGACAATGCGGCAATCAGCTACCTCGCCACCCTGGTGCCGAACCTGACCGAACCGATGAAGTACGCAGTCATGGCCGGTGCGGTCGTCGGAGGAGGACTGACGGTCATTGCCAACGCCCCCAATCCTGCCGGCCAATCGATACTGGGCGATTGCTTCGAAGATGGCATTTCACCGCTTAATCTGCTCCTGGGGGCGCTCGCGCCGACCGCGATTATGACCGCCTGCTTTCTTTTGCTCCCGTCAGTGGGATTATTTTCATGATTCGGCGTCAGGCCTGCTGCAAAGACTGTATTTGGAAATGATACCGCCAATCAATATGTTGACGGTCGATTGCGTTGTCTGCGTCAACAAAGCGGCTGACGGGATCGTTGCCGCTCACTGTTTGATTTCCAGCTCCCGCTTCTTGGTGTAAAGCAGCCGAAGCAGGTCGTACTCGAATGGGGAGCCTGTCTGATAGTAGCGGAACCGGATTTCGTGCCGCGTGTCGATGGCATTGGTGCCCGTGTAGGCGGCCCCATATTCCGTATTTCTGGCCATGTCCGTCGGCTCGTAAAGATAGAAATACTGCGTCGTGGCATCCGCCGCAAGCCCCACCGTATCCCGCAGGCCTGAAGGTCCCAATACCGGAAGGACGATATAAGGCCCGGGTCCCAGTCCATACCAACCGAGCGTCTGTCCGAAGTCTTCCTCATGTTTGGGGAAACCCAGCCTGGTCGCGGGGTCCCACATCCCTCCGAGACCCAGAGTAGTGTTGATGATGAAACGGGTGAAAATCCTGGCGGTCCAGCCCGGTCTCAGCTGCAGCAACGCGTTGGCGAAGTTTCGGATGTCGGAGATATTGGAGAATATGCCCGAGATACGGTCCTGGACAAATACCGGGGTAATGAACTCATAGCCCCTGGTCAGCGGCAGGAACAGGTACTCGTCGAATGCCGCGTCAAACCTGTACAACGCCCGGTTTGCCGGTTCGATGGGGTCATACACGTCGATTACATATGACAGGCCCGGCTTGCTGGCTGGCCGACGCGCTGCAATAACCTCCGGTTGCTCTATTTCCCCGCTTCTTAGGGAGGCGGAAGGCGAAATCGATATCCCCTCGCCAACCGCGCCGGTTGAAGCGGCGGCCGGACGGGGCGCGGTAAAGGCGGGAGGGTACAACTCCCCGGAACCGGCGCGATCCTCGGCCTTCTCCTCGGACAGGATTGGCGGCGGCTCCCGGACCTGTCCCGGAGCCGCGGAGACGGTCGCTGCTTCAGCTGACTCTGCGGTGGGAGCTGGCGTCTTCGGAAGCGCCCCTTCCGGGGCGGCCCCACCGGCCTCCTCCTTGAAAACGGCCAGAATATCCGCCACGTTCTCCCGGTACATGAGATTACCGCAATGGCCGCCATG
>DASRZQ010000073.1:0-50029 GCA_035686205.1 Geobacteraceae bacterium | reverse complement strand
AACATCACGCCGGGTACACATTACGTGATTGCCAAAACGGAAAGTTTTGAAACCGCAAAGATCGAATTCAAGCCGGACAGGGTCTATTTCATCCAGCAGACTCCGCGAATGGGTTTCTGGATGGCGAGGGTAACGCTGGAGCCCGTTTCTGCGGAACACATGCTGTCCGAAATGGACGAAAGTTGCAGCTACATGGAATATGATAATTCGGGGGACGTGCTGTCGGAAGAAGATTTCGGAAAGGCGGTCAAGGATTACGAAAGGGAAGTCGGAGAAGGGTACCACAAGGAGTTTGCCGAATATAAAGGCTTTGCCGTAAAATAGCTTACGGTTCCGCCAAATATAATCAGAAAGGGACATCCCTCGGCTGATGCATGACAGGGCGGGCCGGAGAGATGTCACTTTTTTAGCAATAAATTCGATTCATCCGGGCGGACATGAAGCGGAGAACTTCCACGGAACTATTTGACTCCCGCCAGATCCATGCGCACCTTCAGGATTCCCGGATGCGGATGATTGTATCCCGGCACCTTCACCTGCACATCACTTTTGATCAACTCGTTCCTCGGAATCCACTTGTAGCCGTCCAGGCTTGCCCAGTCACGGTAGACCATTATATCCTTTGCCGGAGTGACCATCAGCTCGGTATTTACGGTCTTGTCAAAGAGCGTCCCGTCTATGGATACGGCGATCGTTACAGTTTGCCCCGCGGAAAAAAGAAGGATATAGTCCTTGTTGTCGGGGATCGGATCACCGAAGCGTATGACGGGAAGTTTTGCCAGTTCCTTATACGACGGCGGGGCAGCGGCCGCGAAAACGGAAGATGTCCAGCAGAGTAAAAGCGCCGCTATTATGTATTTCATCATCAACCTCCGGTTCAAAAGTTATTCGGGTCTGGTGGAATCAATCTTGCGCATCATGTTCCAGTCCAAGAAAATCCATCAGCCGTTCGAATGACGAGTTCACTACCTGTTCGGGCCGAACGCCGGCCTTCTCCAGCACGGCAACGGCTGCGTCGAACTCTCCGACGCCCTGCGCGATGTGGGCGTCGCTCCCGACTATCACCGGCGCACCATAGCGGGCCAGCAGGCCTGCCAGCATCTCGCAATTTGCCCTGCTCCCCTTGCGGCTCATGACAAAGGATGAGTTGTTGATTTCCAGCGCGGTGCCGGTTTCCAGCGCGCCCCGCGCCAGCTCTTCGAAGTGGACGGGGAATGCCGGGTTCCCGGAATGAGAAATCGCCTTGATGCGCGGGTTTGCCATTGCCAGAAGCACCGCCTCGGTGTTCCTGTCGACGCCATGGCCGTCGAATCCGCAATTTTCGTGCAAACCCGCCATGGCAAAATCCAGCTTGGCCAGGTATGTATCCGGCATGTCCAGCGTTCCGTCCGGCCCGATGATGTTCGCCTCCACTCCGCGGAGGATGCGGACTCCGTCTATCCAATCGGGAATGAAGCGCATGGCGCCGAAATGGTAAAGGTGCGGGCCGCCCGGCAGGGCGGGGCCGTGGTCGGTCAGGGCGAGCGCCTTCAGGCCCCGGTCGCGCGCAGCGCGGGCCATTTCGTTAACGGTTGAGTAGGCATGTCCCGATGCCACGGTATGTGTGTGCATGTCGGCTATAATCAGCATTGCGGCAATATTTCACAGGGGAGGCGGAATGTCAAGACCGGCGTTTTCCCTGTACGGGGTTTTCCAGTGCATGCCGGAAGAAGGAGGTTGCACCTTATGGATTTAATTCAATAATTTTTGTTGGATATGATTTGCTTAAATATATTTGTAATAATTAATTGATGTTTTCGGTGATTTTTGATATTAACCAGATATGAAAAAGTGAATGATTGTAAACATTCTTATAACAATTCCATTACGCTTATGCCTGAAATTATTGGAGAAATATCTTTTTAGCAGAACCAGACTGTTATTGATTGCACATTGTTTGTATTACATAGCGATATTTAGCCGTTCTTGTGACATCTGAAAGCACTTTGTTGCAAGAAAAGAAGAATTGAGTAAATGATATTCATTCCGGCATGCGATTGCGAGGGAATATATGTACACGTTTAAGGAGACTCCCTTTAATTTTGTAACCCTTGCCTTTCTGGATTCTGATCTCGAAAGGGAGTTTCAAAACGACTATTTTGAAAAAACCCTTTTCCAGATTCGTCTGGCTCTATTATTCGCGGCTTTTTTGTATTCGATGTTCGGCATCCTCGACGGCTTTGTCACTCCCGGAATCAAGCAGTACACCTGGTTTATCCGTTTCTTCATAGTAAGCCCCCTGCTGCTCGTTACCTTCGCGTTGACTTATACCCGCTACTTTCGCGGTTTGATGAGGTTCCTGCTGTTTCTGGCCGGGTTTGCCGGCGGGGCCGGTATTGTCGTCATGATAGTCATTGCGCCCTCTCCGGGCAATCATCTCTATTACAGCGGCGTGCTGCTTTGCGCTTTGTTCTATTTTGTTTTCACCCCGAGTTTTATCCTTGCCTCGGTCCTTTCCTGGAGCCTGTTCGCCATATATATCTTCATGGTCTATTTCTGCTCCCGTATTTCGATTCCGGCCCTCCTGAACAATACGAGCCTGTTTATCGCATACAATATTACCGGAATGGTTGCCTGTTATTCATTCGAGCGTTACATGCGGTCGGATTTTCTGCAGCGGCGCATCATTCATGCGCGGACGGAAGAGCTGAAAAGAGCCCTTCTGGACGTTGAAATGGCCCGCGGAAAGGCCGAGGAACTCTCGCAGCTGGACCCGTTGACCGGCCTGTTCAACCGGCGGCAGTTTTTTTCGGTGGCCGAACAGGAACTGGAAAGAAATATCCGTCATCATCACTGCCTGTCGCTCATCATGCTGGACATCGACCATTTCAAAAGCATAAACGATACCCATGGTCACTGCGTGGGAGACACGGTCCTGCAGGAAGTTGGCGAAAAAATAAGAAATACTGTCAGGAGATCCGATACACCCTGCCGGTACGGAGGAGAGGAGTTCGCCATCCTGCTGCCGGAAACGGATTCCCTGGCCGCTCTGATGATCGGCAGCCGGCTGCAGAAAGTCATGGAAGAAACAATCGTTGAAACCGACAAGGGGCCGGCATCCATTACGGTCAGTGTCGGCATTGCCACTATGCAGGAGAACGCCGGCGCCGAACTCGATTCGCTGATCGAGCAGGCGGATCAGGCGCTCTATGTTGCAAAAAATGCGGGCAGAAATCAGGTGAGAGTGTGGAATCCGGATCTGGAAATTGCCGACACGTGGAGAAATGCGGAGAAGCCGCCCTTAACATTACAGGATGAATCAGACAGAGAGAGTTGTAACGGTGACAATGAATGGACGCGATGATCCGCACGGCGAAATTCGCGGGCAACGCCCGGGTCGGGTTACCATTGGTTGCCTGTCCCCGGCGACCGCAGGAATTCGCCAAACCGGTCGGCCATGCCGGTCAGTAACGGTCTTACAGCCGCCATGTCCTCCGGGTCCGTTAACGGTTTATCGTAGGCGCCCAGCCATTCGCTGTAAATGTTCCCGCACCAGAGCTTCGGGACGTAAATATCAAGATTGCTGAAAATGATCCTGACCCTGCCGTCTTTTATGTCTTCTTCCAGGGTGAAGGTCACTTCCCAGTAGGCCTTGTATCCTTCCGTCAGGCTGAATGACCTGGGGGGATAAGGTATGGTCCCGGTCGCGATGAGGATGCCTTCGTTTTCATTCGCATATTCAAGGACAGGCCCGGCCTTTCTCTTAAAAAGCCACACCGCCCTATAAGGCTTGAGGTTCCTCGCGATCCAGAGCTTGGAGTTCTCGTAAATCTGCTCTTTCGAAATTCCCGGAACCTCCAGGATTTTTTGTATGACAGGCGGTTCGGCGGGTACTGGCTGAAGCCCGGCGCAGCTTGCCGCCAGGAGCGACATGATCATGACGATTACTGTCTTTGCCACGGAAATTGTCCTTGTGAATATCAACGCCATCAAGCTGTAGTGACGGCTAGCCGGTTTCCGACCAACCTCTCATCCGCAATTCTTTCTTGAGCGCGAGCATCTCCTGCCGCAGCTTGAGTACCTCCGCGTGGGTCGGCATTCCCTTGAACTTGTAACGCAGCAGCATGTACTCTCCGTGCAAGTCCAGCAGACGCTGCTCCAGATCTTTGTTTGTTTGGCGCAATTCTGCATTCTCCGCTTTCAGTTCTGCTATCTCTTTCCTCTGTTTTTCGTACAAATCCATCGCCACCGTCTTCATTACCATTCTCCCGGATTTCATGTTTCTCATTTGTATATACACAAACAATTATATCAAAATACCGAGATTGGCGCGAATTTTGTCCCGGTTGCCCGGCTGCGGCGATACTGATATAATAAGACCTTGTCCGTACGAACAAGGTCTAATATCAAGTTGCAATTAAACAATTGCAAAACATGTCATGTCGATCGAAGAGAGACATCTTTGAAAACGTATTCAAGATTTCTCGCTGGCGCTCGAAATGACAATGAATTGAATGCAACCTGGTATTAGTCAGCCGGGGAGGAGAAACCATGAAAGAAGCGATGTTTTACGAGCGGACGGATAACGGTAAAGTCAGATGCGGGCTGTGCAGGTTCCGGTGCCTGATCGTGCAGGGCAAAAGGGGAATATGCGGTGTTCGCGAGAACCGTCAGGGTGTGCTTTACTCGCTGGTCTATGGCAAGGCAGTCGCGCAGCATACGGATCCGATCGAAAAAAAACCGCTCTACCATTTCCTGCCGGGCAGCAGGTCCTATTCGATAGCCACGGTCGGCTGCAATTTCCGCTGCCTGCACTGCCAGAATTACGGCATCTCGCAGGCGCCTCCCGGCGGGATCCGGATCGCGGGCGACATTGTATCGCCGGAAGAAATCGTCCGGAAAGCTCTTGCAGCCGGTTGCTCGTCAATATCTTATACCTACACCGAACCGACCATTTTTTACGAGTATGCATACGAAACCGCGGTGCTGGCCGTCAAGGCCGGGCTGAAAAATGTTTTCGTCACCAACGGCTACATCACTCCGGAGGCGCTGGCCCGTATCCGGCCATATCTGCATGCGGCGAATATAGACCTGAAAGGATTTTCCGAGAAATTCTACCGGGAAGTGGTCCATGCCATGCTCGGAGAGGTGCTTGATTCGATCGTGGAATACAAGAGACTCGGCATATGGATCGAACTGACGACGCTCATAATCCCCAACCACAACGATTCGGACGAGGAACTGCGGGCCATTGCCAGGTTTATAGCCGAAAAGGTCGGTGTCGATACCCCGTGGCATGTTACCCAGTTTTATCCAACTTACAAATTGACCGACCAGCCCCGCACCCCGGTCGCGACCCTGCGCCGAGCCAGGCAGATCGGGCTCGATGCCGGGCTGCGGTACGTTTACGAAGGAAACGTGCCCGGCGAGGGAGGGGAAAATACTTACTGTCCGAACTGTTCTGAACTGCTTATTCAACGTTACGGTTATTTCATCGAAGGCGCGCGCATGGAGAACGGCAAGTGCCCGCATTGCGAGTTTGTGTTGGACGGGGTCTGGGGGTAGTCGGGACATTCGTCATTCCCGCGAAAGCGGGAATCCAGGAATTTCCGGTCAGTTACTTCATACTGGATATCCATTCAATTTATGCAGATGAATAAGTACTCTTCATTTGGGAAAGCGTTAGGGGACGTACCTCATTTATTGAAATCAAATAAGTTAAATACCTGAAATTAAGAGTGTCATGATGTAGACCTGACACTCCTTTCTTCCGCACCTTTTTCTGCTTGTACTGGTATTGCTTGATACAGATAATTTGAAAACGTGAAAAATACAAGGAGTCCGCTACTCTTTATTTTGTCAAATAATTCATCTACGAATGAGGTCAAATACGACTAAAAGAAAATTCCTCATCTTGCTGTTCCTTACGACCCTTACGACTCCGGCTTATGGTGCAAAAAAGAAAACATGTTACGACACGGCGCAAACCCAGTATGAATTGAACGTGTGCGCTGCGTCCGAATTGAAAAAAGCAGACTACGAGTTGAATCGGGTCTACAAGGAAATACTGAAGCGATACGCCGGCGATCGCGTTTTTATCAGTCGCCTGAAAGAGGCGCAACGTGCCTGGGTTTCGTTCCGGGACGCCGAACTGGAAGCAATCTTCCCGGCTGCCGAAAAGCAATTTTAATACGGTTCCGCTTACCCCATGTGTTATTCCGCTTGGCAGAAAGAATTGACGATTCAGAGGACTCAACAGCTTCGAAGATGGTTGGTCGGCGTGGACGAAGGCGAAATATGCTCGGGTTCGTTACCTTTGAAAGAGTGATTTAAGAAAAAAGTCATCAAGACGATGAGACTGATAATGTGTTTCCGGAATGCCTGATCTCTCCATTCTTGACACCCCCCCTCCATAATGGTTGCCGTAACCCCCTAAAAATGCTATAAAGATTTGTTATTATTTATTCGGCACAACAGGAGCTCTTTTGAAGGTTTCATTTTTTAGACGTTTGTGGGTCACATTCTCGGCTCATGTCATAGGTTTTTACGCATCAACCTTAAACCGCTTCCTTGTAAAAGGGGATGAAAACATTCCCGGCGAAGGGGGCGTACTGCTTGCTTCCAACCATATTTCGGCCTACGACACCGTTTTCCTGCCATGGGCCATTCTCAAAAGACACCCGATGCAGATGGTCTGGGCGCCAGCCAAGGAAGAGCTGTTCCGAAAGCGCTTCCAGGGCTGGCTCTATTCCAGCTGGGGCGCGTTTCCGGTCAAGCGCGGCAGGGACGTGCGCGCGGGTAAGGTAATTACCGATCTGCTGACCGACCAGAAGGTCATGCTTTTCCCCGAGGGGACCAGAAACAGGGACGGCGTCCTGGGCAAGGGCAACCGCGGCGTGGGCAAGCTCATTTACGACAGCCGCCCGACCGTTATCCCGACTTCCCTTGTCGGGCTGAACCGGTGGAAAACTTCGCGCTTCGGCCAGCGCGCCGCCGTCGTGTTCGGTAGCCCGGTGGATTTTTCCGACCTTTTCGAGAAGGATGACTGCAAGGAAACCCATGTGCAGATCGTCGAGCGGGTGATGGCGGCGATTGCCGCCCAGCTGAGCAACGAGGGGGCGTGCGCCCATGAGGGTTGAAATTTTCTCTGACGGCGCGTGCAGCGGGAACCCCGGTGTCGGGGGTTACGGCTCCATCCTGCGTTGCGGCGACAAGGAAAAGGAATTATCGGGCGCCGAGGAGCTGACCACCAACAACCGGATGGAGCTCATGGGAGCCATCGCCGCGCTGGAAGCCCTGAAGAAGCCTTGCGACGTGGTCCTGACCACCGATTCCCAGTACCTTTACAAGGGGATGACCCAGTGGCTGTCCGGCTGGGTGAGGAAGGGATGGGTGAACAGCAGGAAGGAAGCGGTGCTCAACCGCGACCTGTGGGAGCGCCTGCTGGAGCTTTCCAAGGTTCACAAAATTACCTGGGTGTGGGTACGCGGCCATAACGGGCATGCGGAAAACGAGCGCTGCGACGCGCTTGCCCGCGCCGCGATCGATGAATGCAGGAAAAGGATGGGAGATTGATGTCCCGTGAACACCATTTCGTCATTGAGGTCTCGGAGCAGGATGTCAAGCGGGAGAAGGAAAAAGCCAGGGACCTGCGCAGGACCCGCTGGTGGAAAAACAAGCTTGCCCACGGCGTCTGTCATTATTGCGGCGGCACCTTTCCGCCCGAGGAATTGACCATGGACCACCTGGTGCCCATCGCCCGAGGCGGCAAGAGCACGCGGGGCAACGTGGTGCCAGCCTGCAAGGAGTGCAACAGCAGGAAAAAATACCTGCTGCCCATCGAATGGGACGAATACCTGGACTCAATGGGGAAAAGCGAGTGAAGGAAATGCCGGACAACGGTTACAAGGCCGTCATATACGACTGCGACGGGGTCATATTCGACTCACTGGAGGCAAATATCGCCTTCTATTCAAAGGTGATGCGCCATTTCGGCAAACCTCCTCTGGACCGGAACGACAAGGAGGTCCTGAAGCTTCTGCATACGTACGCGAGCAGGGACGTGCTCGCGCAGCTTTTTGCGGGGGACCCCCGTTTCGGAGAAGCCCTGGATTTCGCCGGAACCATTGATTACCGGGAACTGCTGCCATTCATGCACATGGAGCAGGGGTTCCGCGAAACACTCGATGCATTGCGGGACAGGGTGCGCCTGGCGATATGCACGAACCGCTCGACTTCCATGGATATGGTGCTGGAGCATTTCGGCATTGCCGGCTATTTCGGCTGCGTTATGACCGCGTCCCGGGTCAGGAACCCGAAACCCCATCCCGAGCCGTTGTTGAAGATACTGGAATTTTTCGGGCTGCATGCCGACGAAGCCCTGTTTGTGGGAGATTCCGAGCTGGACAGGATGGCTTCGGAGGCCGCCGGAGTGCCGTTCGTGGCATACAAGGCGGAGATGCCCTGCCTGGCCAGGATCGACAGGCATGCGGATATCCTCAAACTGACCGGAACAACCGAAGGAGGGCTGGAATGATAAAGAGCATGACCGGATACGGAAAAGGCGAGGCATCATTTGCCGGCGGGCGGGTCAACGTGGAAATTCGCTCCGTCAATCACCGTTACGGGGAGATTTACGTAAAGCTGCCCAGGAACCTGATCGTATTCGAAAACGATCTGAGAAGATTCGTGTCCGATCGTCTCAAGAGGGGCAAGATCGAAGTATTCGTCCAGTACGAGCCGAGCGCGGAAGCGGCGCCGCTTTCCGTCAATTTTAACCTGGCGAAAGCCTACCACGAGGCGCTGACAAGCCTTAAAAGCAGGCTGGGGCTTGCCGGGGAGGTGTCGGTCCAGCTGATAGCGGCGCAAAAAGACGTGCTGACCGCCGAGGAGACCCATTCGCCCGAAGAAGCATTGCGGGATGCGCTGCTGGCCGCCGTGAAAGGCGGAGTGGAGGCACTGGAGGCAATGCGGAGCATGGAGGGCGGGGCGCTTCTGGATGACCTGCGCAAAAGAATGGAAACAGTTGCCGCTCTGGCCGACAAGGTGGCGCGACGGGCGCCGCATGTGGTGTCGGAGTATTCGGCGAAGCTGAAGGAACGGCTGGCGCAGATCACCGCCGATAATGCGGTAAGTGAAGAACGGCTGGCCCAGGAAGTGGCGATAATGGCCGACCGCTGCGATATTACGGAAGAACTGGTAAGGCTCAGGAGTCATCTGGACCAGTTTGAAGCGGCGCTTTCCCTGGGCGATCCGGTGGGAAGGAAGCTGGATTTTCTTCTGCAGGAACTGAGCAGGGAAGTGAACACCATGGGGTCGAAGGCAAATGACGCCGAGATTGCCATTTACGTTGTTGAATTGAAATCCGAAATCGAAAAAATCCGCGAACAGGTGCAGAATATAGAATGAGGCGGGCGCAAGGCAGGAATTGCATGTAGCGCGCGACGGACAACGGAAGAAAGACAAAATCGTATTTTAACAAGGATATTCAGGATATACAGGATACAAAACCATATCAGTTATCAGGTTAATCTGAAAGCATTCAAACTATGAAGAGCATTCGAACCGCAGAGTCTACGGAACATCGCTTTTCGGGTTCTTTTCGCGGAATTCTTTGTGTCCCTCCGTGTCCTCCGCGGTAAAGCGCCTTTTAAGGGTAATCCTGTTCATCCTGATTACGCCTGTTAATGTTTGTTTTTTAGAGATTCGGAAATTGACTGCGGGAGTTGTGAGTTGGTAACGAAGGAAGGTTTGCTTTATATCGTTTCCGCGCCTTCGGGCGCCGGCAAAACCACGCTGTGCAAGGAAATAATTGACATTTTCCCGAACTTGCGTCATTCTGTCAGTTACACGACACGTCCGCCCAGACCTGGCGAGGTCAACGGAATCGACTATTTTTTCGTCACGGTCGAAGAGTTCCGGAGGATGGCCGACGGCGGTGAGTTCGCGGAGTGGGCGGAGGTGCACGGCAATCTTTACGGCACCGCTCTGAAAACGCTTGAAGAGTATCGCAAAAACGGCATTGACGTAATCCTCGATATAGACTGCCAGGGGGCGCGCAAGCTGAAGGAACGCTGCCCCGGCGGCGTCTATGTTTTCATCCTTCCCCCCGATTTCCAGGAACTCCGCCGCAGGCTGACAGGCAGAAATTCTGACTCCGCCGAAACCATCGAACGGCGGATAAGGGTCGCGGCACTTGAGATAAAAGAATCCCGCTGGTATGATTACATAATTATCAACGACGAATTCACCAGGGCCGTGGAAGAGCTGAAGTCGATCCTGATCGCGGAGAAATGCCGCGCCGGAAGGGTCGTGGGGAGCGTTTCGGAAAAATTTGACATATGAACCGGTTTTGTCCGGAAACCCGGGAAAGTCTGCCCACGGCATGTATTTTCCGGGTGAGCCGGTCTGGACTAAAATATGGCCAGCCGCTAGCCGCCGGTTGCTAGCCGCTGACGGCCAACTGAAAGGAGCATTAATGGCGAGGGTAACCGTTGAAGATTGTCTGGAAAAGGTGGAAAACAGGTTCCTGCTTGTTATGCTTGCGGCCAAAAGGGTCAAGCAGCTGTACAAGGGGTCGAAGACTTTAATTGAAAACAGGGCCGATAACAAAAATGTTGTTCTTTCTTTGCGCGAAATCGCGTCGGGCAAGCTTTCCTATGAGCTGAGTTCCCGGAAAAACCGCTAGCATCAGGGTTGACAAGGGTGGGGCCAAGGGCTGCCGCCCTTTTTTTATTGTCGCCTCCCGGTTTTTGCCCCCATTTGCGGCTCCCTCCCGAATATCCGGTGAATTGTTGCTATGATCAGATTAAACGACATCCTAGACAAGGTAGTTTCCTACAACCCGGCAGCCAACCTCGATGTGCTGCGAAAGGCATACGTCTTCAGCGCAAAGGTGCACCAGGGACAGACACGCCTTTCGGGAGAGCCCTATCTCGTGCACCCGATGGAAGTCTCCGCCATTCTCGCGGACCTGAAGCTCGACGTGGCAACGGTCGTGACCGGGCTTTTGCATGACACCCTGGAAGACACGCTAACCACGTACGATGAGCTTGTCCACGTTTTCGGCGCGGAGGTGGCCAACCTGGTCGACGGTGTTACCAAGATCAGCAAGATATATTTCAAGACCAAGGAGGAAAGCCAGGCGGAGAATTTCCGCAAGATGCTCCTGGCCATGGCGAACGACATCCGCGTCATTCTGGTCAAACTGGCCGACAGGCTGCACAACATGCGCACCCTCCAGCACCATCCCGAGCCGAAACAGCGCAGCATAGCCAGGGAAACCCTTGATATCTACGCGCCCATGGCACACAGACTGGGCATTGCCTGGATCAAGAGCGAACTGGAGGACCTTTCATTCCGCTACGTCGATCCCCAGCTTTACTATGATCTTGCCTCGAAGGTCGCCAAGAAGAAGAAGGAACGGGAAAGCTACGTCGAGGAAGTGAAGACGATTATCGCGGAGAAGCTCCGGGAGCACGGCATCAAGGGGGAAGTTTCCGGCAGGAGCAAGCATCTCTTTTCCATATACAACAAGATGCAGAGCCGCAATGTCGATATAGATGAAATCTACGATCTTGTGGCCATCCGCATTCTCGTGGACGACATCAGGGAATGCTATGAAGTGCTCGGCATCATTCATTCAACCTGGAAGCCGATCCCGGGGCGGTTCAAGGACTATATCGCCATCCCGAAGGGCAACATGTACCAGTCGCTACATACCACTGTGATCGGCCCTTACAGCGAGCGCATGGAAGTCCAGATAAGGACCATGGAGATGCACCGGGTCGCGGAAGCGGGGATTGCCGCCCACTGGCAGTACAAGGAGGGCAAGGGGTACGACGAGAAGGACGTTAAGAGATTTGCCTGGCTCAGGCAACTGCTCGAATGGCAGCACGAACTCCAGGATTCCCAGGAATTCATGAACACGGTGAAAGTGGAGCTTTTCCCGGAAGAGGTCTATGTCTTCACTCCCAAGGGAGACGTGAAAGGTTTTCCGAAAGGCGCCACCCCCATAGATTTCGCCTACAGCGTCCATACCGATGTCGGCCACCGGTGCGTGGGGGCGAAGGTGAACGGCCGCCTGGTCCCTCTCAAATACGAAATGAAAACCGGCGACATAATCGAGATCGTCACCTCTCCGCATCACACTCCGAGCAAGGACTGGCTGAAAGTCGTCAAAAGCACCCGGGCCAGGAACAAGATACGTGCCTGGATCAAGACGGAAGAACGGAAACGCAGCATTACCCTGGGCAGGGAGATCATCGAAAAGGAGTTCCGCCGCTACAATCTCAACCTGAGCAAGATGCAGAAAAGCGGCGAGCTGCGGAAAGTGGCGGTGGAGTTCGGTTTTGTCGCCGAAGACGACATCATGGCCGCCGTCGGTTACGGGAAGCTTTCCTGCAACCAGCTTATCGGCAAGCTCATTCCGGAGCAGAAGCTCGAGGAGCAGAAAGAGCGAAAGGAGACCAGGCTAACCAAGGTAATCGACAAGCTGACGCGCAAATCGTCCGGCGCCATCCAGATCAGCGGTGTGGACGATGTGCTGGTACGATTCGGCAAATGCTGCAATCCCGTGCCGGGTGACGAGATAATCGGTTTCATCACCCGCGGTCGGGGGGTTACCGTCCATACGGCGGACTGTCCCATTGCCCATGCAAGCGACCCCGAGCGCCGTATCGACGTGACCTGGAACAGGGACAAGAGCACGGCCCTGCCGGTCAAGATCAGGGTTTCCTGCCATGACCAGAAAGGCATGCTCGCCAATATTACCCAGGCGATTACCAACTGCGAGGCGAATATAGCGATGGCCTCCGTTTACAGCACCGTGGACAAGAGGGCGGTAAACATTTTCCAGGTCGATGTGACGGACCTGGACCATCTGAACAAGGTCATAAGCAGCGTCATGAAGCTGAAAGGCGTTATCAAGGTGGACAGGCTGAAAAGCTAGGGTTTCGAAGACAGAAGTCAGAAGTCAGAAGTCAGAAGTCAGAAGTCAGAAGAGCGTTCCGGAACGAGCTGTGTCATAAGAACGCCAGGGGAGGGGGATTACATGAACAAGAAGATACTGGTCACCGACAAGGCGCCTCGGGCCATCGGGCCCTATTCCCAGGGGGTCGGGGCGGGAGGTTTTATATTTTTCTCCGGCCAGATCCCACTGGACCCGGAGACCGGCCGGCTGACGGAGGGCGGCATAGTCGAACAGACCGAAATGGTCATGGAAAATATAGGCGCCCTGCTGGAAGCGGCAGGACTTGGTTTCGCCGATGTGGTCAAAAGCACCATTTACCTGACAGACCTGTCAGATTTCGCGACGGTGAACGAGATTTACGGCAAGAGGTTTCCGGCCGATCCGCCCGCCCGTTCGACCGTGGAAGTGAAAAGTCTCCCTAAGGGGGCAGCGGTGGAAATAGAGGTCATCGCCCTTAGCCGATAGCAGCCGGTGAATTGCCGGCTTGAAAAGAGATGAGCGATGCGGGGGGACAGGACGTGGAAAACAAAAAGCCGCCCGGAAAATTACGGGCGGCTTCGGGAAAACGGATTCCCCGGTTCGATCAGAGGGCTTTGGTAACGTGTCCCGAGCGGATGCAGCGGGTGCAAACCTTGATGGTTTTTACACTTCCCTTGTGGATGGCCTTTATTTTCTGCAGGTTCGGGTACCAGGTTTTGGCCGTCTTGTTGTTGGCATGGCTGACGTTGTTGCCGAAGCTGGGTCCTTTTCCGCAGATTTCACATACTTTTGACATATTGTAATCTCCTTCCGAGCAAATTGTTCTAAAAGCTAAATACTTAACAAATAGTCTTGAGATATGCAAGAGAATTTTTGATGAGTTGAAAATATCAGTGAGAGGAATCCCCGCGTTGTCGATAATCAAAGGAATAATTTTTTTGCTGCTGATCTTTCTGGCAGCCGTCACGGTGCTGTTCGTGGACTTTGCCTACAAGACTTTTTCCGTCAGGCAAAATGATAAAAAGGCGGATGCGATTGTTGTCCTGACCGGGGGCAGAGGCCGGGTCGAGGAAGGGATCAAGCTCTATCGTGAAAATCAGGCCACATGGCTTTTTCTCATTGGAGTGGACCCTCTCGTGCACAAGTCCGACCTGTTCAGGGAACATAAAAATGAAAGGGGCGGGGAAGGGGTTTTCCTGGAGAAGATTTCCCGCAATACCCTTGAGAATGCCCTTCAGGCAAGGGAATTAATTGTCCGTAAGGACGTTCATTCCATAAAGCTGATTACTTCGCGCTACCATATGAAGCGGGCCATTCTTATTTTTCAGAATGTCCTGCCGAAAGATGTCGCCATCTATCCGCACCCCGTCGACAGCAAAAACCTGAAGGAAGAATGGTGGAGCCACGGCGGAAGTTTTCGTCTGCTGATGAGCGAATTCTACAAATATTGCCTGTTCAGGACCTTCTTTCTGTTTGCTCCCGGGGAATTGCGCCCCATTACATCCCTGCAGTAGCCATACTCTCCGTCAAATTCCCGATCCCGGTCCGAACCGGGATTTCGGGAGTTTCGGGATTGACCATGATTCTGGAGGTTGGATTGCCCCCTGAAGGATTTCTCTGCATTTTCCGCTTTACATATCCGTCTTTTCCTCGATCCTCGGGAAAAGCGGCTCGGCTTTCGTTATCTTCGTTCCGGGCGACAGGCATCCCCATTTCAGCTGGTCTTCGGCAGGTTCCCCCTCGTATCCCAGGTAGCCCAATCCTTTTTTCGCGGTATCGGGCATGAACGCGGCGAGCAGATTGTAGACGATGCGCTGCGATTCGAGGACGCAGTACATGACAGTCCCCAGCCGCTCCTTCTGTGCGGGGTCCTTGGCCAGGGTCCACGGGGCGGTTTCGTCCACGTATTTGTTGCCGGCCGAGATTACCTCCCAGATGGTCTGAAGCGCCTTGCTGAATGCCAGGTCTTCCATGCAGGCTTCGACAAGGTTCAGCATCTCCTCGGTTTTCCCCCGGTATGTCTTGTCGATATCCGCCAGTTCGCCCGGTTGCTGCACGATTCCGGCGAAGTATTTGTTTATCATGGCCGTGGACCTGTTCAGCAGGTTGCCCAGGTCGTTCGCCAGGTCGGAATTGATGCGGTGAACGAGGGCCGCGTGGGAAAAGTCCCCGTCGAGGCCAAACGGCACTTCGCGCAGGAGAAAATAGCGTACCGCGTCCACTCCGTACCTGTCGATGAGCATGTTCGGTTCGACGACATTCTGCAGGCTCTTGCTCATTTTCTGCCCTTCCACGGTCCACCAGCCGTGGGCGAAGACCTTCTTCGGCAGGGGCAGCCCGGCGGAAAGGAGAAAGGTCGGCCAGTACACGGTGTGAAAACGGAGTATGTCCTTGCCGATCAGGTGAACGTCCGCGGGCCAGAAATCTTTCAGATTATCCGAGTTTTCCGGATAGCCGAGGGCGGTTATGTAATTTGCCAGGGCATCGAACCAGACATAGATGACGTGGTTGCTGTTGCCGGGAACCGGTATGCCCCATTCGAAGGTCGTGCGCGACACCGAAAGGTCCCTGAGCCCTTCCTTGACGAAAGACAGTATTTCGTTGCGTCTCGATTTCGGCTGGATAAAGTCGGGATTGGCCTCGATATGGGCAAGAAGGGCCTCCTGGTATTTGCTCATCCTGAAAAAGTAGGATTCCTCCTTCAGCTTTTCGGTGGGCCGGTTGCAGTCGGGGCATTTGAAATCGATCAGCTGGGTTTCGGTCCAGAAAGTCTCGCACGGCGTGCAATACCAGTCTTCATATTCACCCAGGTATATGTCGTCTTTTGCCATTACCGTTTCAAAAAAACGGGAAACGCCTTTCTTGTGCCTTTCCTGGGTCGTGCGGATGAAATCGGTATAGGAGATGTTCAGCTTTTCCCAGAGGGCCTGGAAACGCTTCACCACCCGGTCGGCGAGCTCCAGCGGCGTTTCGCCGGCCATATTGGCGGCTTTTTCCACCTTCTGGCCATGTTCGTCGGTGCCGGTCAGGAAAAAGACCCTGTGCCCCATGATCCTCTTGTAGCGGGCCAGCGCGTCGGCGGCGACGGTGGTGTACGCATGGCCTATATGCGGGACGTCGTTGACGTAATAGATAGGAGTCGTTACGTAAAAGGTTCGGCTCATGGTTTCTCCTTTTTCCGGGTTTCCTTTTCCTTGGTGTCGTTTTGGTGTTTACCTGGATCACCGTTATCCTGCGCCTGCCGATGCCTGTGGGCGGCTTTAGGCCGGGGCTCACCGTCTTTTGCCGGTTTTTTCGGCCGTTCCGGGCGATCGGTGATGTTTTCCAGCTTGATATCTTCCCCCTTGACCACCACTTCCCGCTCGTCATCGGTTTTCACGGTCACGGTGCCTTCCAGGATGTTCAGTTTTATCACTTCCCCGTCGACATCGGCGCAATGGACCCGCTTGCCGCATTTCGGCAGGCATTTTTTCAGGCTGCAATAGGTTTCGAACTCGTATGCCAGGCAGCAGAGCAGCCTGCCGCACTGGCCGGATATCTTGGTCGGGTTGAGGGCCAGGTTCTGCTCCTTGGCCATCTTGACCGAAACCGGCGCGAATTCGCGCAGAAAAGTGGCGCAGCAGAGTTCCCGGCCGCAGACGCCAAGTCCCCCGACCATGCCGGATTCATCCCTGACGCCGATCTGTCGCATTTCTATCCGTGTGTGAAAGGCGTGGGCGAGGTCCTTGACCAGCTCACGGAAATCGATCCTGCCGTCGGCGGTGAAGTAGAAAATCGCCTTGCTCCCGTCGAAAAGATATTCAACCCGGACCAGCTTCATATCCATGCAGCGATCCTTGATCCTGGCCAGGCAGAAGTCGTAGGCTTCCTTTTCCCTGGCGGCGTTTCCGGCAGCCGCCTGCAGGTCGGCCGGCTGGGCTTTCCTGATAATGGTTTTGAAGCCCTCCGGGATATCCCTTTCATCAATATCCACCGGTCCGCTGACCACGGCGCCGATGCTTTTCCCCCGTTCGGTCTCGACGATTACCTTGTCACCTCTTTTTACGTCAATATTGCCGATGCCGAAGTCATACAACTTGCCGGCCGTCTGGAACTGGATTTTTACTACTTTTGTCAAAACTGCCTCCGTAATGCTGTTGCGCCGATGGCCCGTCAGGCGCTATGCGCGCCAGACTCCCGGGGGAGCCGGCTTCGGTCGCGATTGAAGCGGTTAAGGCCCGCTCCCGCCGTTGTTGATGCCGCGAGATTGAACTAGCATCCGGAAAGTCCCATGAACAGGACTTCCATCGTAAGCCTGGGATTGACGTTTCTCAGCAGCGCCTGCCTGGACCGCGAAACAAGCTCGATTTTTCCCATGGTCTGTTCCGGAGTCGACCGGGCGACCTCCTCATTCAGCAAAGGGAGGAGATCGCTGTTTGCCGGCTCCATTCCGCCGCTCTGCATGAGCAGCACGTCCCTCAGGAATACCGTCAGAAGGTCGAGGGCCTCCATGGCCGCGTCCCTGTCGCTTCCCAGCTCTTCCGCGAGCGAGAAAAGCGGCGAGATCTCTTTCTGGGAAAGGTCGGCTATTTTCTCCAATAAATTCCCCCGCTTGAGCAGAATGTCTTCAGCGGAGATTTCCAGCGCCTTTTTCATGCTCCCGCCGGCCAGGGAAGCGGCCACCTTCGCCGCCTCCGCGGGCACTCCGGCCTCGCCGAGGCATTCTTCGACCAGCTCGGAGGGCAGGGGGGAGAACGACAGACGCTGACACCGGGAAAGGATTGTCGGCAGCACCGCGTCGGCATTTGTCGTCAGAAGTATCAGCAAAGCGTTTCCCGGCGGTTCCTCCAGCGTCTTCAGGAACGCATTGGCGGCCGCGGGATTCAATCTCTCGGCGGCCTCCATTACACAGACCTTTTTGCCCGCCTCGAAGGGGCGGTAGGAAAGCTCCCGCTGCAGTTCGCGGATCTGGTCGATCTTGATGAAGGCGCCGTCCGGTTCGACCATATGCAGGTCCGGATGCTGGAGCGCGTCCACCTTGCGGCAGGCGGGACATTTACCGCACACCTGGGCCTCTCCGCAGAAAATCGCCTTGACCAGCGCCAGGGCCGTCTTCTTCTTGCCGCACCCTTCAATGCCTTCGAAAATATACGCGTGCGCGATCTTTCCGGCGGCCAGCGAGCGTCTGAGCAGCGCAACCGGCGCCGCCTGGCCTTTTATGTCGGAGAAGGGCATATCCCGTTATCCTTTGTCGAGCCTGGCAAGGACCGCTGCCGATATGGACTCCTCCACCTCGCCCACGCTCCGGTCGCCGTCGATGACGATGAACCGGTCGGGTTCCGCTGCGGCCAGCCGGAGGTATCCTTCGCGGACCCGCCGGTGAAACTGGACCGACTCCAGTTCGAATCGTTCTTCCCTGGCGCCGGTGGACGCCTCGATCCGGTCATTGGCGCGTTTCAGGCCGGTTTCGACCTCGCAGTCGATGAGCACGGTCAGGCCGGGCCGCACGTTCCCCGCCGCCAGCCTGTTAAGCTCCCCGATAAGCGACTGGTCAAGCTGCCTGCCGTATCCCTGGTAAGCGACCGTCGCGTCCGTGAATCGGTCGCAAAGCACTATTTTACCGGCGTCGAGGGCCGGCTTGATCACTTCCGCCACATGCTGCGCCCGGGCGGCCGCGTACAGGAGCAACTCGGCCAGGGGTACCATCCGGCTGTTGGCCGCATCAAGGAGTATGTCCCTTATTTTCAGAGAGATGGGGCACCCGCCCGGCTCCCTTGTCATGACTGCGGGGAAGCCCTTTTCGGCCAGATGCCGCGAAAGAAGTTTCATCTGGGTGGTTTTGCCGCATCCTTCGATGCCCTCGAAAGTAATGAAAGTACTCATCAGCCACGCTCCCGGATTTTCCCTTAAACTAAGGAATTATATGAGAGCGCCATGGATATGGCAAGATAAAAATCCCGTCAAGTCGCATATATAATTGATAAAAAAGGGTGACTCCGGTATACTCGATTCCCTGGAAACTAATCGTCCGCCGGGAAAAAACTTCATGGCAAGCGTGATCAACAATCATTTTTTCGAACTGGAAAACGTTTTGGGATATCGATTCGCCAACAGGGGATATCTTCTCGAAGCCCTGACCCACAAATCGTTTGTGCACGAATCGGGTGAGAAAGGCGACAGGGACAATCAGAGGCTCGAATTTTTCGGCGATGCGGTCATCGGTTTTTTCGTCAGCGCGATGCTCCTGGAGCGCTACCCGGATGTCCGCGAGGGGAGGCTCTCGAAGATAAGGGCTTCGCTGGTCAACGAGAAAACCCTGGCGCATCTTGCGGGCGGCATCATGCTCGGCAGATACCTGCGGCTCGGAAAGGGCGAGGAAAAAACCGGTGGCCGGGAAAAGGACTCGGTGCTCGCAGATGCCTACGAGGCGCTGATCGCCGCCGTGTATCTCGACGGAGGGGCGGACGCCGTTGGGCGGCTGGTGGAGAGCCACTTCGGCCCTCTCATGATGCAAAGCGCCGACATACTCGGCGGCAGGGATTACAAGACGCAGCTGCAGGAAGCCGTTCAGGAAATGTGCGGCAAACCGCCGGTTTATTCGCTTGAAAGCGAATCCGGGCCGCCCCATGACCGGGTTTTCTCGGTCAGGGTGTCGACCGGCGGAAAGCCACTGGGCGAAGGAACGGGCAAAAGCAAGAAGGAGGCCGAGCAGGCCGCCGCGCGGGAAGCTCTTGCCGGGCTGTCGATGAAAAAGACCGCGGAATCAGCATGAACAAGCTGACTGTTCCATTTTTCATAACGCACCGGGGATGCCCGCACCGGTGCGTTTTCTGTGACCAGGAGAAAATCTCCGGCTCGACTGGAGACCTGCCGGGCGAAAAGGAGATTGTCCGGAAGATTTCCGAATACAGGCAGACGGGCGGAACGAAATCCATGGAAGTGGCCTTTTTCGGAGGCAGCTTTACCAGCCTTTCCGTGGAATCTCGCGAACGGCTGCTGAGACCATTACAGCCGCTTCTGAAGTCCGGCGAAGTAGGCTCCATCAGGATTTCCACCCGTCCCGATTGCGTCGATCCCGGCATTGTTGCCTTCCTGAAGGATATGGGCGTGTCGACGGTTGAACTCGGTGTCCAGTCCATGGATGATTACGTTCTGGAACTTTCCGGAAGGGGCCATGGAAGCGGGGAGGTCGAGTCGGCGGTGTCGTGCCTCAAATCCGCGGGAATGGGCGTCGGAATCCAGCTCATGCCGGGCCTGCCCGGAGATTCGCCGGCCGGATCACTAGATTCGCTGTGCCGCGTCCTGGAACTGGAGCCGGATTTCCTCCGCGTTTATCCGACTGTGGTCATTGCGGGAACCGCCCTCGAAGAGCTTTATGCAAACGGCTCTTACTATCCGATGACTCTCGACGAGGCGGTCGGTCTGTGCAAGGTCATGCTTCTGGAGTCCATGCGGTCGGGAATCCCCGTTATCAGGATGGGTCTGCAGCCTACGGATGAGTTGCGGAAACCGGGAAACATCGTTGCGGGACCCTGGCATCCCGCTTTCCGGCAGCTGGTCGAGGCGGAGCTTTGTTTCGACCTGTTGGCGCGCATTATCGGGGAATCCTGTCTGCATGGCGGCGATGTGACCGTGCACTGCGCTCCCGTGAGAGTTGCCGATGTGATCGGGCAGAAAAGGGCGAACGCGATGCGGCTTTTGCGGCAATTCGGGGTAAAACTGGCGGCGGTAAAACCGGAGAGGGGTATGTCGACCATGGAGTTGGGTGCAGTGTTTGGAGGCGCGGCATTTTACGGAAATATGTTGAAGGATTTGTGCTATGACTTGTGTTCATCTGAAATGTGCATTCATGGGGCGGGATAGAGAATTACCAAAATCTGGAGAAGATTAAAATGTCAGAAAAACCGTTTCGATCGGGATTCGTATCGATCATAGGACGGCCGAACGTGGGGAAGTCCACGCTGCTTAACCGTATCCTGGGAGACAAGATCGCGATAACTTCCGACAAGCCGCAGACCACGCGGAACCGTATCCAGGGAATCCGCAACATGCCGGACGCCCAGATCATTTTTATCGACACGCCGGGCATTCACCATGCGAAATCGAGCCTGAACAAATACATGGTGGAAACGGCCCTTGCCTCCCTCAAGGGGGTCGACGCCATACTCTTCCTGGTCGAAGCGGACAGTACTTCCGCCGGCCGGGAAGAGCCGGTCCTTGAAGCGCTGAAAGATGCTGAAGCGCCGGTTTTTCTAGTCTTCAACAAGATCGACCTTGTGAAAAAGGAAGTCCTGCTGGAACTGACCGGGTCCTTCGCGCGGCTTCACGATTTCAGGGAAATAGTCCCGGTTTCCGCCCTGACCGGCGACGGCGTGGAACGGCTGGTCGAACTGGTCGGCATGAGCCTGCCCGAAGGACCGTGCTACTTTCCGGATGATATCCTGACGGACCTGCCGGAAAGATTCATCGTCGCGGAGATTATCAGGGAAAAGGTGTTCAGGATGACCCGGGACGAGATTCCGTACTCGGTCGCGGTCACGGTGGACAGCTTCAAAGAGCGCCGGGACGGCGGCCTCATCTCGATTTCCGCAACCATAAACGTGGAAAGGGATTCCCAGAAGGGGATCATAATCGGCAAAAAAGGCGATATGCTGAAGAAAATCGGCATCCAGGCCCGGAAGGATATCGAAGTGCTTCTGGATTCGAAGGTTTTCCTGGAGCTTTTCGTCAGGGTGAGCAGGGACTGGAGCGGGAGCAAAAAGATGCTGAAGGAGTTTGGTTACGAATGAAACCGGTGGTTGCGATTGTCGGAAGACCGAATGTTGGTAAGTCAACCCTGTTCAACAGGCTTTATGGGCGGCGCAAGGCGATTGTCGACGATATGCCCGGAGTTACCCGCGACCGCAATTACGCTGACGTGGACCGCTTCGAAGTGCCGTTCACGCTGATAGATACCGGCGGCTTCGAGCCGGTCAGCAGCGACCGCCTCCTGCAGCAGATGCGGGACCAGTCCCGGCTGGCCATGGAAGAGGCGGACGTCATCCTCTTCGTCATGGACGCCAGGGAAGGGCTTACGCCGGCCGATCGCGAGGTGGTGGACATGCTGCGCAAGGTCGACAAGCCGGTTTTTTACCTGGCCAACAAGGTGGAAAGCGAAAAGCAGGCGGCTGATCTGGCCGATTTCTACACATTGGGCATAGATCACGTCTACCCCGTTTCCGCCGAGCACAACATGGGAATCTCCGACCTGATGGAAGAGGTAATCAACGCCTTTCCGAAGACGTCGGCGGTGAAAGAAGACGAGGATATCGTCAGGATCGCCGTCGTGGGAAGGCCGAACGTGGGCAAATCGTCCCTTGTGAACCGCCTGCTCGGATATGAAAGGGTTGTGGCCAATCCCTCGGCCGGCACGACCCGTGACTCGGTCGACACGCTCTTCACGTGCAACCGCAAGCGGTACCTGCTTATAGACACGGCGGGCATCAGGCGCAAGGGGAAAATCAGCCTCCAGGTGGAGACCTACAGTGTCGTGGACGCCCTGCGCAGTATCGAAAGGGCCGACGTGGTGCTCATAGTCCTCAATGCCGAGGAAGGAGTTGTCGAGCACGACGCGAAGATTGCCGGATATGCCTTTGAAGCGGGAAAGGCATGCATATTCGTCGTGAACAAATGGGATACGCTGAAGAAGGACAACTCGACGATCGGCAAATTCGTCGACCAGATACAAACCCAGTTCAAATACCTCAACTTCGCCCCCATTTTGTTCGTTTCCGCGACCAGCGGGCAGCGCACCGGCAAGATCATGACCGAAGTGGAAAAAGTCATGGAGCAGTTCCGCAAAAGGGTTTCGACCTCAGACCTGAACAAGGTCGTGAAGGAGGCCGTGGAACGGCATCATCCACCGCTGGCCGGGGGGAAAAGGGTCAAGTTCTATTATGCTTCCCAGGTTGGAACAAAACCTCCCACTTTTGTATTTTTTACCAATAGTCCCGAAGGTATTCATTTTTCCTATGAACGATACCTGTCGAACAAGCTGAGAGAGGCGTTCGGTTTTGCCGGTGCCCCTTTGCGTCTTCTTTTCAAGGGAAGAGAGACGTGATTGGGGAGCAATTTGCTTTACTTGGGTTCATGGATGGTTTATGATTAGCCCGTTTTTCCTCACCTTTTCGTCCATTGGCATCAACCCGGCCGGTCCTTCGCGCCGGATTGAGATATTTTTCCCCGGTAATGCAAAGAAAGGCACGGGGATTGCTTCATTCAAAACACCCGGAAAATCGGGCTGTTGCCGGTTGGAATTGAAATGAATGCGGAAACGTAACTTTTTTGTTTGCGAGAGTATATTTGAATGAGTCTTGTTGGTAACCTTGAGGATTTGGGCCTGGGCGAAATTTTGCAGATCGTGAGCCTCAGCAGGAAATCGGGCTCTCTCTCCCTCTACAGCAGGGGACGCGAGGGAAAAATCGTATTCCGCAACGGCCAGGTGGTGCGCGCGTCCTCAGCCTCATTTCAGCAGAATCTGGGCGAAATCCTTATCCAGAAAGGCGTAATTGACTCGCCCACCCTGAAAAGCGCCATAGCGATCCAGCAGAGATCGGACTCAAGGGAGAGGCTCGGCTCCATTCTTGTCAAAAATTTCAAGGTGCCCGTCACTGTGGTTGAAGATGTGGTGCGGGAACAGATCGAGAGGGTAGTTTATTCGCTTTTCGCCTGGGCCGAAGGGACTTTCGATTTCGAGCTGCAGGACAATAACGCGGACCTGGACGTGACCCATCTGGATCCGATGCAGTTCAAGCTCGAACAGGGACTGAACCCCCAGTTTCTGGCCATTGAAGGCTCCAGGATTATCGATGAGATGCGCCATCGCGGCGAGCTGGCGGACGACTCCGAAGCGGCCGGGCTTGACGGCGATCCATTAGGCCCGGAAGAGAACATCGATCTTGCGTTCGATCTGCTTCAGCAACCCGCGGAAGCGCCCGCGACGGAGGCCGGGCCGGCCGTGGCGCAAACCCCGGAACAGGTTGAGAAGCCGGAGGAGCCGGAAAGCCGGAGTGTCATATTGGTGGACGATGACCCCGCGACCAGGGAATACCTGGGTGAACTGCTGGGCAGGCGGGAATATGCGGTTATTCCTTTCGAAAAGAGCGAAGATGCGCTTATTTACATCGATACGGTGTTCCGGGCGGGCAAGCGGCCACTGGTTCTGGTTGACCTGATCATGCCGAGGATGGACGGATCGGGTATCCTGGGAGGGCTGGAGCTTCTCGAACTGGTGCATACCAATTTCCCGGACCTGAAAGTCCTGGTCATGGCCGATTACAACAATACCGACGCCGAAAAGACCGTAAACGGGATGGGTTATCCGTTCCTTATCAAACCCCGCAAGGCAAGTCTGGACAATATGGAGATCATGGGTCCGTTCGGCGTGAAACTCCTTGCGGGACTTGACCGGCTGGCCCCCGGTGCTTCCAGGGACGATTCGTGGGATACGATCGACCTGGGCGAGGAGTTGCGAATGGAGATGGGCGAGGAGCTTGCCCCCGCCCACGCGCCTTCCGTCAGAAGCACCGGAATTACCCTTTTGAGGGGGATCCTTGAGGAGCTGAACAATCCGTCGCTGGGAGGCGGGATCATTCTTCTCGTGCTGCGGTTTGCCTCCGAGTTCATGAACCGGGCGGTAATTTTCATCGTAAAACGTGATGAGATAGTCGGGCTCGGGCAGTTCGGCATCGATGACGGTTCGGGAAAGGCTAATGCCAAAGTGAGGAATATCCGCATACCCCTGGGCGAGGAATCGGTGTTCGGCGAGGTTGTGGAAAAGCAGCTGACGGTCAGGGCGGCGGGGGACGGGTCTCGATGGATTTCATACCTCTTTGAACAGCTCGGCGAAGGAGTTCCCGGGGAGTTTTTCCTTGGTCCCATCATCAGCGAAGGCAAAGTGGTGGCTCTTCTGTACGGCGACAACCTGCCGGAAAATGAAAGCATAGGTGACACGGACTCACTGGAGATATTCCTTTCCCAGGCCGGCATGGCCATGGAGAAGGCTCTTCTGCAGCGCAAACTGAAAGAAAAAAATCAGGAGGGGAATTGAAAAAGATTCTGATAACCGAAGACTCCCCCACCATGCGTTCACTGCTGGTTTCGACGATCGAATCACTGGAAGGCTACCAGATCATCGAGGCCACGAGCGGTTTCGAGGCATTGCGCCTTCTGCCGCGTGAAGAGGTGGACCTGATCATTACCGATATAAACATGCCCGACATAAACGGGCTGGAATTGATCAGCTACGTCAGGAACAACCCGAATTACCGGTCGATTCCGCTTTTCATCATTTCGACGGAGAGCAGCGAAAAGGACCTGGAAAGGGGAATAGCCCTGGGCGCCGACGAGTACCTGGTAAAGCCTTTCAACCCCGAAAAGCTTCTCGGTCTGATTCGCAATTACCTGGAATAGTCGCAGGGGTGCTCCAGTTGTTCCGCGAATTTGTCTTGCCATAAGGAAGGCGGCTGTTTTTCAGGTAAATAATGGTGATAGTCGACAGCATATTACCGGCGAAGCATTGAACCGGAAAGGTTTTGAATGCCACTTCACGGGACAGAGCCAACGATATGACCGAGAAAAAGAATAACGCAGGCAAAGCCATCAAGGATTTCCTGGCCGAGAGCGAGGAGATAATCAACCATCTCAACATGGAGCTGATGACGCTTGGAGACTTCGCCGAGAAGGGCGAATGTGATCCGGACACGGTCAATTCCATTTTCAGGAGCGCCCATTCGCTGAAAGGTCTTGCCGGGATGTTCGGCTTTTCCGAAATCTCGGACCTGGCGCACAACCTTGAAAATCTGCTCGACCTTCTCCGCCTGGGCAAGATTCCCCTCACTCAAACAACGGTAAACGTTCTCTTCGATGCCACCGAGATTCTCGGGGCGCTGGTGCGTGCGGCGGGAACGGATGAAGCAGCCGTGATAGACATAGCGGGCCTCCTGGAGAGAATAAACCTCTGCATTTCCGGTCCTCGGGACTCCGCGGAAGCTTCTCCCCTGGAAAGCCTCGGGCTGCCGCCGAAAGTCCTGAAATCCCTGACCGAGTATGAAGAGCACAGGCTGCTGGAAAACATCAGAAAAGGAAGAAAAATATATTCGCTGGCGGTCTGCTACAGCCTGGAGACTTTTGACCGGGAGCTCGGCGGGCTGATCGACAGCCTGAAAAAAGACGGTGAAGTAATAAGCACCCTCCCCAGTTCCGAAGGGAATATGGAAACCTCCATATCCTTTGACATACTGTTCGGCTCGGAAAATGAAATAACCGAAATCGGCGCCTGCGCAGGCGGGGAAAATCCCAGGGTCACCAGGCTGAACGATTCGGCAGTGAATAACCTTCCCGCCGCGGTCGAGGCCGTGGTCGCGGAACCCGTGCACGAAATTTCCCCGAGTGTCGCCCAGTCCCTCGATGAACAGGCTTTGACCGCCAAAAGCGTGAGCCGGACGATGCGCGTCGATATCGGCAAGCTCGACGAGCTCATGAATATCGTGGGGGAGTTGATACTGTCGCATTCGACGGTTTCCGATATTTCGGTCCGTATGCGCGGCCAGGGATTTTCCGGCCTGGCCGTCGAACTGGCAAAGGCCGCCAAGGGGCTTGAAAGAAAACTGAACGAGCTGCAGAAGAGCGTCATGGAGATCCGGATGACGCCCGTGGGGCAGTTGTTCGAGAAGATGTCGCGCATTGTCCGGAAGATTTCCCGGGAACAGGGCAAAATGGTCGAGCTCAGGATTTTCGGCGCGGATACCGAGCTGGACAAGGTTATTATCGAGGAAATATCCGACCCGCTGATGCACATCATCAGGAACTCCATAGATCACGGGATAGAAACACCCGAGGAGCGCGTCAGCCGCGGCAAGGACGAAAAGGGGATCATACGGCTGTCGTCCTACCAGAAGGGAAACCATGTCGTTATAGAGGTGGAGGATGACGGCAGGGGCATAGACGTCGAAAAGGTAAGACGCAAGGCCGCCGATGTGGGATATATCGCCAACGCGGAAGCTCTGTCCGACAGGGAAACTCTGGAACTGCTGTTCCTCCCGGGCCTTTCCACGGCGGAACAGGTGAGCGAAATCTCGGGCCGCGGCGTGGGCATGGACGTGGTGAAGAACAACATCGAGGCCCTGTCCGGGATGGTGGACATTGAAAGTGAAAAAGGGCGCGGCACCCGGGTAATCATCACTCTTCCCATAACCCTGGCCATTATCAAGGCGCTGCTGATCAAGGCGGCCGGACGTTCATACGCCGTGCCCATAACGTCGGTCCAGGAAACGCTGTGCCTGGAGCTCAAGGACATAATTACGGTGGAGCGCAAGGAAGTGATGCAGTTGCGCGACATGACGCTTCCACTGCTCCGTCTGTCCAGGTTTTTCGGGACGGAGGGGGGCGATACACTCGACTGCTATTACGTGATCGTGGTCGGGCTGGCTGAGAAACGCGTCGGGATCGTGGTGGACGACCTTCTCGGGCAGCAGGACATAGTCATCAAGCCCCTCGGTGACACTCTCAAAGGCATAAAGGGCGTTTCCGGGGCCGCCGATCTTGGCGACAGGCGCACCATTCTCGTCCTGGACGTGGGCGGCATTATCAGCGAGGCGACGAGGAGCGGCGGGTAAAATGTTCAAACGGTTTTACGGTCTCAGGGAGAAGCCTTTCAGCAAGACGCCCGACCCGCGGTTTCTTTACTTGAGCCGCGGACACCGGGAAGCGCTCGCAAGGCTTCAGTACGCAGTTGAGGAACGTGAGCCGGCCCTGCTTACTGGCGAGATAGGAAGCGGCAAAACCACGATTTCCAGGGCGCTGATGGATTCCCTGGGCGAATCGTACCGTTTCTGCTTCATATACAACCCTGTGCTGACACCGTTCGAATTCCTCAAGGTCGTGGCAAGGGGGCTGGGTATTGAAAATCCGGCCGGCATGAAAGACGAACTGCTGAATCAGATAACGGGAGAACTGTACAGTTGGCGAAACGAAAACGGCTGCCCGGTAATAGTCATTGACGAAGCCCAGATGATACCCGGCAGGGAAATATTCGACGAAATCAGGCTTCTTACCAATTATCAGCTCGATGACAGGAACCTCCTCAGCGTAATCATCATGGGACAGCCGGAACTGCGCGAAAAGCTCGCCGATCAGATTTTCGAGCCCCTCCGCCAGCGGATCGGCATCCAGTTTCACCTGGCTTCCCTGGATCTCGAAGAAACCATGGAATACCTGGATTTCAGGGTCAGGACGGCCGGAGGCAAGCCCGGCCTCTTCTCCCCGGATGCAATCCAGATGATTTTCGAGCTTTCCGGGGGAGTGCCCAGAAAAATAAACGCCATAGCCACCAATGCGTTACTGGTCGGATACGGAAAAGACGCGGCCTGGATAGACAACAATATAATTGACGAGGTTAAGGGCGAACTGGTTGTTTAACCGTGAAGACAAAAGACCAGCGCCCGGCGGGGTTTGTCATGAATCTGGCTGACATCAGAAAAAAAGCGCGGGAAGAAAGAGAAAGCGAAAACACTCCTTCGGCTCCGGAACAAACGCAGCCTGCGAAGGAATCCGAACCCGGGCCTCCGGTGCCTGAATGTCTCCCGGCTGAGGATACGGTACCGGCAGGTCCCGTTGAATCGGTCCCCTGCCTGATTCCGGCGGCTCATCCGGACATCTTCGATCCGGTCGCGGTTTTGGTGGCGGGTCGTCAGGCCGCGGCGGGGTTTGCCGGCGAACTGACCCAGGTTTCTGAAAGCAGCCTTTCGCCGGATGCCACCGCTACCCGCAAATACCTCTGTTTTCGCGTGGCAGCAGAGGAGTATGCCGTCAGCCTGATGGATATCAAAGAGATAATAAAGCCCAGGGAGACGACGGAGATTCCCCATGTGCCCGCTTTTGTCAAGGGGATCATTTCCCTCAGGGGAATGATAGTGCCGATACTGGACATGCGGTTGAGGCTCGGATTTCCGCCGTCGTCGGACACCGCCAAAGACAGGTTTGTCATCGTCAAGAGGGGGGAAGGGTTCTGCGGTCTTCTGGTGGACGAGGTTTACCAGGTCATCAACCTGGACCAGCAGCCCATAGAAAGGCCGCCGACCGTGCTCGAAGGGACGGACCGCGAATTCGTTAAAGGTATCGGACGAAAGGACGAGAACATCTATATTCTGATGGACCTGGAAAAAGTGATGGATATTTCCCTGCAGTAGCGGGCGGCGGAATTTTGCGATCATGGGGACGAGCTTTCCAATTTATCGGGGACTTTGAATGACTGCGGATAATCTTGAAATCAAGGTAGTCTGTTTTCGGCTGGGCCAGGATATGTATGCAGCCGACATCATGCGGGTGAAAGAGATCATCAAGCCGATGAAGCAGACCGGTTTGCCCGAGGCGCCGGAATTCATCGACGGAGTGATCAACCTTCGCGGTACGGTTATTCCCGTCCTGAACGTTCACAGGAGATTCAGGCTTTCCGGACCGGAAACGGACAAGAATACCAGGCTTCTGATCGTTTCCCTCGCCGGGCAGGCCTTTGCCATGGTAGTCGATGAAGTGACCGAAGTCATAACCGTACCGGTAAAAGATCTGCGTCCGCCACCCAATTTTGCGCAGGGTGTGGGTCGCGAATATCTCATAGCCGTCTGCCTGGTAGAAGGATCCATGGTCATGCTGCTGAACCTGGATTCGATCCTCCAATCCCATGAGGTTGAAGAAGTCAGAGGCATGAATGCATTTTAGTGGGTGATATCCACTGATTCCTGAGCCGGAGGGGATTCCCATGCTGGTCGAATGTCCAAAATGCAAAACGAGGTACAGAATCAGCGACAAAAAGCCGGGTGGCGATGGTGTCGTGATGCGGTGCGGCAAATGCCGCTGCATGTTCCGGATTGCCGCCAAGGCCGATCCTACGGCCCCGAAGTCGGCTTCGGCCGGTTCCCGTGACAGGATAAAGGTGCTTGTTGCAAACGAAAGCCCGGTATTCTGCCAGGCCGTCGAAAAGGTTCTTTCTTCGGAACCTTTCGAGGTAATCTCCTGCCATGACGGCATATCGGCCATGGCAGCCATAGAGGAGACCGTTCCGGATGTGGTGCTTCTCGACGTTGCCCTTCCCGGCATGTACGGCTTCGAGGTTTGCGAAAAAGTCAGGGGAAACCCGGCCATCGCGTCGATTAAAATTATCCTGATCGCCGCCATATACGACAGGGCCAGGTACAAAAGGGAGCCGAACTCGCTTTACGGTGCCGACGACTATATCGAAAAACACCATATCCCCGATTCCCTGTCGGCCAAGATTTACCGGCTTGTTTCGGGCGGGGAGAAACCGGAAGAAGGCGAAAGGATCCCCGGTGAAGCCGGGCGCCACCCGGTTGCCGTCGAGCTGTCCGACCTGGAAAAATCCGAACTTGAAAACAAACGCAAGACATTAAAACAGGATGAGGAACTGAAGACCGATTCGAAAGCCTCTGAGGAAGAAAGCGAAGCCCATGTCAAGGCTAGGCGGTTTGCCCGGCTGATAGTATCGGATATCGCGCTGTACAATCAGGAAAAAGTTGAAGAGGGGGTCCGTGGCGGCAGCCTCTACGAACTTCTCGAAGAAGATGTCATGGAAGGCAGGGCCTTGTACGAACAAAGAATTTCTCCGGAGATAAGGAACAGCACGTCCTATCTTGAAGATGCATTCGAGGAGCTGATTTCGAAGAAGACGCGGGAGATGAATTTGTCGGTTGAACCGGGAGCGCACGGTGGATAAACTTCAGGAACTGAGAAATTGCCTTTCCTCGCCGGACGAAGAAAAGCGCAGGCTTGCGGTGATCGGGTTGGCGGGCTATCCCTTTGCCGAGATCAAGGAATATCTTATCCGGGCGCTGGGAGACGAGAGCTGGCGGATACGCAAGGAGGCGGTGGAACTGTTCTCGGGACTGTCTTTTTCCCGGGGGATGGTGGAAGACCTGGTGGCGCTGCTCAGGTCCAGCGAAAACGCCGGCCTGCGCAACTCGGCGGTGGAGGTACTGGTGCGGCTTGGCGCCGAGGCTGTGCCGGTGCTCAGCTCCTTTGCAACGGACCCTGACCATGACGTGCGGAAATTCGTCATCGACATCATGGGGAGCATCGGAGAAGCTTCTTTTGTTCCCGTCCTGATCCGGGCGCTTGATGACCCCGACTCGAACGTCCGCACGGCGGCGGTCGAAAACCTGGGAAAGATAGGTGATCAGAGGTCGGTCGGCCCTCTCCTGAAGTCACTGGAAAATTCCGATGTCTGGTTGCAGTATGCTGTGCTGGAGGCCCTCGGCAGGATTGGCGGTCCGGTTCCCGTTTCCGCGATAGCCCCGCTGGTTGCCAATGAACTGCTGAAGAAGGCCGTTTATGAATGCCTCGGCTCCATTGGCGGTGTGGAAGCGGTGCCGGTCCTGCTGGACGGGCTTGGCGTCAGGTCTAAAAATGCCCGCCAGGCGGCGGCCGCAGCGCTGGAAAAAGTCCGGGAGCGGCTGCCGGCCGGGGCCGCGGCCGAAGCGGTGGATTCCGGTCTCAGGCTGCTCAAGGGGACTCCCGCCGTTGAAAGACTGCTTGAATCCATGTCATGTACCGACATCACGGTGCGAAAGGCCGTGATCAGAATCCTCGGGATAATCGGAGACGAAAAGGGAGCAGGGGCTCTTTTGCGCGGCTGCGGCGACGATCGCCTCCGCAGCTGTTGCCTCCAGGCATTCAAGGCTATCGGGGAACCCGTCGCGCCGTTCCTGGAAACGGAATATCCTTCCGCGGACGAGGGTGAGCGCTGCGTCATAGCGTATCTGTGCGGAGAGATGGGGCTGAAGGACCGCTCCGGGCTGTTGAAGCAGAGTCTTTACGATCCTTCGCCGTCGGTCCGCAAGGAGGCGGTGCTGGCCTGCGGGAAGCTGGGCCTTGCCGGCCTCATACCCGAAATAGCCTCTCTGCTGAATGATTTCGACCCCGAAGTAAGGGAGGGGGCTATTTTCGCCCTTGCCCGCCTTGCCGAATCGGACAGGGCGGGGGTAGCGAGGATTGCCGGTTTGCTGGCGTCCGATGACGACCCTGAAAAGAGACGTGATTCGGCCCACCTGTTCGGGGCGCTGCGGGACACGGAAAGGCTTTCGCTGCTGATGAAGGATGAGGACGTTACGGTCAGGAAGAATGCCGTTTCAGCCCTGGCGGACCTGAAAAACAGCGGGAGCGCGGGCCATCTGATGATGGCGCTGGTCGACGAAGACCCCGAGGTGCGGATAGCCGCCGCTTCGGCCCTGGGGGATACGGCCGGCGAAAATGCGGTCGATTCGCTGCTGCTGCTTCTGAAGGATGAAGACCCGTGGGTGCGGTGCGCCGCGCTGAAAAGCCTGGGCAAGCTGAAGGGGACCAAGGCGGCGCAGGCCGTGGAATCGATGTTCGAGAGCGCCAGCGGAGCGGTTTTGATCGCCGCCATAGAAGCACTCGGGGCGGTCGGTGGCGACCGGGCGTACGGGTTGCTGGAAGAAGCGCTGAAAAGCGAAGACGAAGAGGTGGTCAAAACCGCCATGACCCTGCTCGCCCGAAGCGGAAACAACTGGGTGAAAAAGTTCAGGGACGTGCTTATGGGCCATCCCCATTGGGATGTCCGGAACAGTTTTGCAAGGCACATGACCGATCTTCTGGGGGATAAGGCGGTCCCTTATCTGAAAAAGGCGCTGGCGACGGAAAATGACGCGCTGGTCAGGGAACAGATAAAAGATCTCGTGGAAAGATACCAATGATTTTTTGCGCCGAATCCGAAGTGTCGATGTCCGAGGAGGAATTCCGCCTCATCAGGGACCTGATTCACGCCCACTGCGGTCTTTTTTTTGATTCCGATTCGAAATACCTGCTGGAGAAAAGACTGGCGAAAAGACTGGCGCTTCATCGCATGCAGGGATTCAGGGAATATTACCACTATTTGAAGTACAACAGGGGCAGGGACCAGGAAATTTCCGACATCATGGATGTCCTTACCACCAATGAAACGTATTTCTTCCGCGAAGCCTTCCAGCTGAAGGCTTTTACCGATGAAATCCTGCCGGAAATAAAAGCGGCCAAGGAAAAGAAGGGCGAGCGGGAACTGCGGATATGGAGCGCCGGCTGTTCCACCGGAGAGGAGCCGTATACGATTGCCATGCTGCTGCTCGACATGAACTGTTTCCAGGACTGGAAACTGGACATAATTGGCACCGACATCAGCCACAGGGTCTTGCAGCAGGCGCGCAAGGCTGTTTACGGCAGGTCATCCTTCAGGACGACCGAAGACAGGCATATCAAGCGTTATTTCACCGAACATGACGGATGTTACAGAATTTCCGACGATGTAAAGCGTCTGGTCTCCATCAGCCACCTCAACCTGTTCGACGAGAACCGGATCTTTCTGCTCGGGAAAATGGACCTGGTCTTCTGCCGGAACGTAATAATCTATTTCGACAAGGAAGCCAAGAAAAAGGTTGTTGATACCTTTTACAGGACGCTTCGTGATGGAGGGTATCTTTTGCTGGGGCACGCGGAATCGTTGCTGAACACCTCGACAGCCTTCGCCCTGCGGCACCTCAAGAACGACATGGTGTACCAGAAAGCCGTTGCCGCCGATAAATCCGGAGGTTGTTTTTGAGAAAAATTCGTGTTGTGGTCATTGACGATTCGGCATACAATCGCCGGACGATTTCCAAAATGCTGGAAAGCCTTCCCGGCATAGAGGTGGTGGGGTATGCCGTAGACGGCGAGGAAGGAATCCGCACCATCCTGAACCTGAAGCCGGACCTGGTGACGCTGGATATCGAAATGCCGAGGATGGACGGTTTTACCCTCCTTCGCATCATCATGAGCCGGTGTCCGACTCCGGTAATAGTCGTAAGCTCCGGTGGTGGGGACGAGCGGGTTTTCAAGGCCATGGAGCTTGGCGCTCTCGATTTCATCGTCAAGCCGACCACGGGCATATCCGACGAGCTTCTGAAAATACGTGAGGACCTCCACGAAAAAGTCAGCAGCGTGCTGAAACTGAACATGTCCGGCATAAGGATGCGCGAGTCCTTTGTCGCGAACGACAGGCCGGCGCGAAAGAAAAAGAAAGTTCCGTATGAGCCGTTTGACGGCAACGCCAAGGGCGTAAACGTTGTTGCCATAGGATCTTCCACCGGCGGGCCTCCGGCGCTGCAGAGCATTTTCTCGGCGTTCAGCGAACAGCCACGTTTTGCCGTGGTGGTTTCGCAGCATATGCCCCCAGGTTTTACCAGGACTTTTGCCGAAAGGCTGAACAAGCTTTCCGTCTTCGAGATCAAGGAAGCCGAAAACGGCGACCTTCTCCTGCCCGGAAGGGTCCTTATCGCACCGGGGGGGCGCAACATGGTTTTCCAGCGCATCTCCGACGGAGTGGGTGTCAGGATAGTGGAGCCGAAAAGCGGGGAAAATTACATACCCTCCGTGGACCAGATGTTCGATTCCTGTTCCCTGATATTCGGACCTCACCTGCTGGGCATCGTATTGACCGGAATGGGCAACGACGGCTGCAGGGGGGTGAAGGCGATAAAGGCGGCGGGCGGTCAGGTTCTCGCCGAATCGGAAGAGACGGCGGTCATATTCGGCATGCCCAGGGAGGCGATAGCCACCGGGGTGGTGGACAAGGTCGTACCCCTTGACAGGATGCCCGGCGAGATCATGGAGCGCTGCGGTATTGCCTGAAATTTTGCTGTTAATTACGGCATAAAAAACAGGAGAAAATATGTCGACAGAAGAGGACAAGACTGTTTTCAGCAGGGCCGAGGAGTTTCTGCAGATTTTCAAGAAAGGCGCCGAATTCACACAGGAACTTTTGAAAGAGAACGAAAGGCTTCGCTACCAGGTGCTAGATCTTCAGGAGAGATCCCGCGGCGGGGTCGATGCTTCGTCTGAAACACTTGAAAACAGCGTTCTGCTGGAGCGAATCGCCGAACTGGAGAAGGAAAAACAGGAGATACTGGACAGGATCCAGCAGATCGAGAAGGAAAACCAGGACTTCGCCTCGCGCTACGTGGAGATCGAAACGGAGAACAATAACCTGGCGAACCTGTACATCGCCAGCTATCAGCTCCACTCGACACTCGATTTCAGGGAGGTCCTGCAGATCATCACCGAGATAATCATAAACCTCATCGGTGCGGAAGAATTCGCCATCATGCTCCTTGACGAGAAAACCAACGAGCTGACCGCCGTCGCGACCGAGGGGATCAGCCGGGAGGAGATCCCTTCGGTGAGGTACGGCCTGGGAATAATCGGTGAGGTCGCAAAGTCAGGCGATAATTACTTTATCGAGGATGTTTCCGGCTATTTCCGCGATTTCATGAACCCCATGGTTTGCATTCCCCTGAAAATAAAAGAGCATGTGATCGGGGTAATAGTAATCTACAAATTGCTGGTCCAGAAAAAGAGTTTCGCCGATCTGGACTACGAGCTCTTCACCCTGCTGGCGGGACATTCCGCCACGGCCATTTTCAGCTCGAAGCTCTATTCCGAATCCGAAAGGAAACTCTCGACGATTCAGGGATTCATCGACCTGCTTACAAAATAGGGCAAAGGCTGAAAATGCCGACGGACGGCGGCTGACGGCCGGGCGGTCCGGTTTTTATCCATAACGGAGGATACACCACGATGCAGGAACACAAAATACTGATTATTGAAGATTCTCCGACAATGCGGCAACTCATCAGTTTTGCCCTGAAGAGGCTGCAGGGGGTGCGCATTGTCGAGGCAAACGACGGCGTCGACGGGTTGAAAAAGCTTTCAGCGGACAGGTTCGATCTCATCCTGACTGATATCAACATGCCGATCATGGACGGCCTCAAGCTGGTCAGCCTGGTGCGCAACGACGCCAATTACAGGAACACGCCGATTGTCGTGATTACGACCGAAGGCGCGCAGGAGGACAGGGAAAGGGCCCTTGCGCTTGGCGCGAACGACTACATAACAAAACCGATCCAGGCCGGAAGGATCCTCGATATGGCCAGGGCAATGCTCAAGATCGGAGCTTGACATATACAACCCCGTGACCGCATCCGCGGGATGCCCGTTTTTTGTTGAGGGAATGGAAAACGGTGATCGGGCGGGGAAATTTCATATAAGGGTGAACCCGGAGGTAGCAAGTGGAAGAGAAATACAATCCCCAGACGGTTGAAGAGAAATGGCGGAAAATCTGGGAGGAAAAAAAGAGCTTCAAGGCGAGGGAGAACAAGCAGCGTGAAAAGTATTACCTGCTGGAAATGTTTCCCTATCCGTCCGGGCGCATTCACATGGGGCATGTCAGGAATTATTCCATAGGCGACGTGGTAGCGCGGTTCAAGCGGATGCGGGGCTTCAACGTCCTCCATCCGATGGGATGGGACGCCTTCGGCATGCCGGCGGAAAATGCCGCTATCCAGCACGGCAGCCATCCTGCCAGTTGGACCTATGAAAACATGGATTACATGCGCAGCCAGCTGAAGAAGATGGGTTTCTCCTACGACTGGGACCGCGAAATAGCCACGTGCGACGTGGATTACTATAAATGGGAACAGATGATATTCCTGCGCATGTTCAGGGAGGGGCTTGCCTACAAGAAGACCTCGTTTGTCAACTGGTGTCCGAAATGCGAGACGGTCCTCGCCAACGAACAGGTTGAGGACGGCTGCTGCTGGCGCTGTGACAGCGGGGTGGAGCAGAAGGAACTGGACCAGTGGTTTTTCCGCATCACCAAGTATGCGGAAGAATTGCTCGAATATACCGATAAACTTCCCGGGTGGCCTGAGCGGGTTCTCATCATGCAGCGCAACTGGATCGGCAAGAGCCTCGGCTGCGAGATCGATTTTCCCGTGGAAGGCATCAATAAAACCATCAAGGTGTTCACAACCCGACAGGATACCCTGTACGGGGCCACCTTCATGTCACTGGCGCCGGAGCATCCCATGGCCCTGGATCTCGCGACCGGAGAAAACAGGGCAAGGGTCGAAGAGTTCATCGAAAAGGTGAAGAATACCGACAAGCTCCAGCGAACCGCCGAGAGCATGGAAAAGGAAGGCGTATTTACCGGTTCTTACTGCATAAACCCCGTAACCGGCTGCCGCATGCCGGTTTATCTTGCCAATTTCGTCCTGACCGATTACGGGACCGGCGCGGTCATGGCCGTTCCCACCCATGACCAGCGCGATTTCGAATTCTCCGGGAAATACGGTCTTCCTCTCCAGGTAGTAATCCAGCCCGAGGGCGAAACCCTCGATCCGGCAACAATGGGCGCCGCTTTTACCGATGAGGGCATCATGGTCAATTCGGGAGAATTTGACGGGCTGAAGAGCGGCGAAGCAAAGGAAAAGATCGCCGATTACCTGGAAAAAAAAGGAATCGGCAAAAAGACGGTAAACTTCAGGCTGCGCGACTGGGGCATATCGCGGCAGCGCTACTGGGGTAATCCGATCCCCATAATATATTGTGACGTCTGCGGTGTCGTGCCGGTGCCCGAAAGCGACCTGCCGGTGGTGCTGCCCAGGGACGCGGTCTTTTCCGGAGAGGGCGGCAACCCCCTCGCCAAGGTCTCCGGCTTTGTCAACGTCCCCTGCCCGCTGTGCGGCATGATGGCCCGTCGCGAAACCGATACCATGGATACGTTCGTCCAGTCTTCATGGTATTTCCTCCGCTTCTGCTGTCCGGATTTTGCCGCCGGCCCGCTGAACAAAGGCGAAACCGAATACTGGATGCCGGTGGACCAGTATATAGGCGGAATCGAGCACGCCGTCCTGCACCTGCTGTACGCGCGCTTCTTCACCAAGGTCTTGCGGGACCTGGGCTACGTGGATATCGACGAACCTTTCGCCAATCTGCTTACCCAGGGGATGGTAATAAAAGACGGCGCGAAAATGAGCAAGTCCAAGGGTAACGTGGTGGACCCGGATGCGCTCATCAATGCCTACGGGGCCGACACCGCGCGCCTGTTCTCCCTTTTCGCGGCGCCGCCCGAAAAAGACCTGGACTGGAGCGACCAGGGAGTCGAGGGGAGTTTCCGATTCCTCAACAGGATCTGGAAGCTGGTATACGAAACCGCTCCCCTGACGGCAGACTCCGGACCGATAATGCAGGATCAACTCTCCGATGGAGGAAAGAATCTGCGCCGGGCCGTTCATAAAACGATCAGAAAAGTGAGTGAGGACATTGAAGACCGGTTCCACTTCAACACGGCAATTGCCGCTGTAATGGAGCTGGTGAACCTGATCAACGCCTTCGAGCCCGGAAATGACAATGCAAACATCCCTGTCCTGAAGGAAGCGGTGGAAAGCGTTGTTCTGCTTCTGGCCCCCTTCGTTCCCCATGTTTCGGCGGAATTGTGGGAATGCCTCGGACATCCGGAGGGCCTTGAGTCGGCCGGCTGGCCGGCTTTCGACCCCGCGGCGGCGGTGGAGGAGGAACTGCTTGTCGTCGTGCAGGTAAACGGCAAGCTTCGCGGGAAAATTACGGTCGCGGCCGATTCCACCGGGGAAGAAGTCAAGGCAGCGGCGCTGGCTGACGATAAGGTGAAATCCTTTACTGAAGGCAAGGCGGTTAAAAAAGTCATTTATGTGCCCGGCAAACTGGTCAACATCGTGGTCGGTTAATAAACCGGACAAAGGCGAAGTACATGATTTCATAAATTTGATGTCATCTCGACCAGAGGGAGATATCTTAATGTATACGGCAAAACCAGCAAGATTTCTCACTTTGTTCGAAATGACAACCTTTCCGCCGATATATTGATTCGTCGTCGTATTTATGAGCGTATGTACTAAGTGTCAAAGGCAAAAAAACGGTTTTGCCTTTGCGTATTGGCTCGATGCCTTGTTTTGCTGAAATTTACTGAGAGGTGGAAGTGAAAGGAAGATTTTCACGTTTTTTTGTTATCATCATTTTAGCCTGTCTTCCTGCCGGGTGCGGATACCATGCGGCCAACTGGGATACAAGCCCGTACAGCAGCTCGGGCAGAACGGTCAATATCCAGATCTTTGCCAACAAATCATACAAGCCGAACGTGGAGGGCGTCATGACCGACGCTCTGGTTGACCAGTTCGCCAGGAGCAAGGGCCTGGAACTGCAGTCGTCCGATGCTGACCTCACCCTGTCCGGGGAAGTGCTTTCCTATGGTTACGGGGCGTCCGCCTATTCGGCCGCTGACGTAATCATGGAATATTCGGCATCCATGTCGGTGTCGGCGACTCTGCGGAAGAGCAAAACCCAGCAGGTGCTTTGGAAAGGCACGGTCTCGATGAGCCAGTATTTCCCGGCCAATTCGAATATCGCCCTGCAGCAGAACGCGGAAGATGCCGCGATCCAGGAAATCTGCCGAAAGATTGCACAGAAGCTGTATGTTGACATCTTCAACAAGTTCTAGGCATTTCACGCGGGAACTGTTTTCATGAAAGCGGAAGATTTTTCAAAGGCCATTGACAAGGGGGACATCCGTCCTCTTTATTATCTTTACGGGGAAGAGACATTCCTTTCCGAAAGGGCGGCAAAGCGGCTTCTTGCCAGGCTTGTCACCGACGACTTGCGGGATTTCAACCTGAATGTCTATTACGGCAACGAATCGTCGGGTGATGAGATAGCAGCGACCGCCCAGACCCTGCCGATGTTCGCCGAATGGCGCGCCGTACTGGTGAAAAACGCTGACAAGCTGTCGGCGGCCTCTCTCGAGGTTCTTGCCGCTTACGCCCAGGACCCGTCCCCGTCCACCTGCCTGATTTTTCAGGGTGAGAAGATCGACCAGCGGAAAAAATTTTTTACCGAGTTAAAGAAAAAAGGCGAACTTGTTGAATTCAAACGCCTCTATGAAAACCAGCTCAATCCTTTTATTCGCGGAGAAGTGGCGAGTGTCGGTAAAAAGCTCCAACCGGCCGCTGCGGAAATGCTCCTGTACCTTTCCGGGAACAATCTTCAGGAACTGGTCTCGCAAATAGAAAAGACGGCCATTTACGTGGGGAAAAGGGATACGATCGAGGTAGCCGACATCAGGGCGGTAGTTTCCGACACGAGGGTTGACAGCGTATTCGAACTGGCGAATTCCCTTGGCGAGAAGAATCTCGGCAAGGCCTTGCGGAATCTTCATGCGCTGCTGGGCGACGGAGAGGCCCCCCTGCTGATACTTGCGGTGCTTGCGCGGCATTTCCGCCAGATATGGAAAGTGCGGGAACTCCTGGAGAAGAAAACACAGCCGCAGGAAATCGGCAGAATAGCAGGGGTTAATCCTTATTTTCTACAGGGGGTCGTCAGGCAGGCCAAAAATTATGCGGTCCCGCAACTGAAAAGGATTTTCGAAAAGTTCTTCGAACTCGATTTTGCCCTCAAATCGAGCGGAGGGAAACCAGCCATGCTTATGGAGCGTTTTGTGATCGAAGTTTGCGACGGACCGGACGTGAAAAAACAAAAAAAGGAACTTCGATAGGAAGTTCCTTTTTTTGTTCTGTATGGAAACTGGCTGCTATTCCGGGCGCCAGGAGAATTGGCGGGGGATTATTGCCCCAGGGTATTTACAAGCCTGGATAAACGGGAAATATTGCGCGAGGCGTTGGCACGGTGGATCACACCTTTTGAAGCGGCGGAATCGATAACAGGAATGGCGGCTGCGAGTGTTTCCTTGGCGCGGGCGTCGTCCTTGGCCGCGACCGCCTCACGGACGCGCTTGATGAAAGTCCGCAGGGTCGTGCGGATGTGCTTGTTCCTGTCAGCTTTCTTCTGGTTCTGCCTGATTCTCTTTATTGCCGATTTATGATGTGCCAACTTATACCTCCACGTATTAAGAAAGATGGTTGATAGTTTACCGAAAGCTATTTATTTAGCACTTGATTGATATTGGTGTCAAGAAAATTTTATCCTGATTGCTGGAATATTGAAGAGGGGAAATTTCCATTTATTTGAATCTTTGACGCCTGAACGCGGGACGAGCGGAGCGCCTCGGTTTTTGCATTCCGGCGGGATGTGACCGCCCGACGAAGTTCAACCGTCGTAAAAGGCATGTTGCGACGTCGGCGGCGTTGAACCACGGCATTCCGCTCGTCCCGCGTTCAGGCGTCAAGTATCCAGGAATTAATGATATGGGTCCGCCTCTTCTCCGTTGCTCTGAATATCCCCGCCGCCGATGGGAGACCTGTCCTTGACGGCCGTAATCCTGATCCCCGCCATGCCCTCAACCGGGCAGACAAATTCGCAGATTCCGCAGCCGTTGCACAGCTCGTCCACAACAAAAGGTTTTTTCAGGGTGACCTTTTTGTCTGACATGCCGGCATCCTTCAACGGCTCAAAACGGATGGCCTTTCGCGGGATCGGGCAATGCTCTTCACAGACGATGCAATCCACGTTCCTGGCGAACGGCAGGCACCGGTTCTTGTCCAGTACGGCCTTGCCGATTACTTCGAGCTTTTTCGCGTCGGGAGGCAGATTCGGAATCGCTCCGGTGGGGCAAACCTGGCCGCACAGCGTGCAATTGTATTCGCAGTAGCCGAGACGGGGGATGATCATCGGCGTGAATATCCCTTCAATGCCTGCCTGCGTTACCGCGGGATAGAGGGCGTCTTTCAGGCAAACCTTCATGCATTCCCCGCACCTGACGCATTTTTCCAGGAAATCTCCCTCGTCCCTTACTCCGGGCGGACGAAGCAGACCGGCCCGCGCTTCGGGATTCGCGAAACGGAACAGGCGGGAGAGGAAAAATCCGGAAAGCAGGCCGCCCAGCAAGACACGCCGTTCCGGCAGAAATGGCTGGCCTCCCGACGTAATTGAGTCCCATTGGAAGCGGGCTCTTCCCATTTTGCATTTGAGCACGCATTCCATGCAAAGGATGCACTCTTCCTTCTGGAGGATATCCATGTCGAAGGAAGTGGGACAGGTCTGCCTGCACGCGGCGCAGTCGCCGCAGGTCCGGCCGGGAACGCGCCTGAACGGGGAGAGCCGGCCGGCCAGACCCAGAAGGGCGCCGAGGGGACAGAGGTTCCTGCACCAGTTGCGCGTTTCGTAGCGTTCGATAAAAATGATGAAAACGAAAAAAAGCGTCGAAATGAAAGCAAGGGGGTAGAAAGTATCCCGGAACGGGAGCAGGTAGTCTCGGATTACGCCGTAAAACGGGGCCAGATGGTCCCGGCTGTCGCCCATGAGCCTGTAAAGGGCGATCCACCCCTGGCGGATGGAGTCCCCGAACAGGGGGTAAAGAAATAGGGTCAACGCCCTAACCAGGATGGCGATGGGATCGAGCAGGCCGACCAGGTTGATCTTGAAGAACGAGGCGGACAAGAGCGGAAAAAGGAGCCAGTATTTGAGGTTGCCTTTGAACAGACGCAAGGGAGCCGTTTTCCTGATACGTTTTGTCGCCAGGTCGAGAATTGTCCCGAGCGGACAGATCCAACCGCAGAAAAAACGGCCGAGGAACAGCGTAAAAAGCAGCATCAGCAGGGCCGGAAACAGGAGCCATATGAAAGACTTCGTCGCCAGAACGTACCCGGTCATGATTAACGGGTTGACGCGGAAGAAGCTGTTCACGGCAACGGAAATCGTATCGCTGCCGCGGTATTCGGTGCGGACAAACAGAAGCAGAAAAAGAAACAGGAAAAACAGCTGGCTGATTTTTGCGGGTGACATTTTTTTCATAAAATCAACGAATCAAAAACGATCTAAGGGCGAACCCGTGTCTTCGCCCTTAATATTGGACTAATACGCGGGCCTCTGTCCCTATCCGCGCTTCCCATTATGCCTTAACAATCCTTACCCTGTTGAGATTCATCTCCCCGAGACCTTTTTTGTAGGCGGCCACGGTCGTGGAGATATCGGCCGGTTTCAGGCCGAACAGGGTGGTCGCATAGGCGTCGGCGGCGACGATATCGGTCGAGGCTATGACCTTGTTCAGCACCCTTACGTCCCTCAGGTCGCCGCCCTGCGGGCCGTGGCCGGTCAAAATGCGGGTGGCGTCGATTACCACCAGGTGACTTTTAAGCGTTCCGTTGATGTCGGCCAGGGCCGGTCCGATATTCCTGTGGATTTTTCCACGGTTGCCGCCCATCACACCCATGACGTTCTTTAAGGCGAGCGACAGCCCGGTGAGGCCGTGATGCTTGGCGACCGGGACGTTGATGAAGACATTCGCCGACAGCGCCTCGCCATACAATTCCCATTCCTTGAGCACGGTCCCGTTCAGTGCGACTTTGCGGAACCGTTCGTCCTCGACGAACTTCAGCTCGACTTTTTTAAGGTCCCGCAGTGCAGCGGTTATCCCGCTGTTCACGTAACAGCGTCTTTCGTCATTGCACGGCCGGTCGAAAACCTTGACTTTTCCGGCGCCGGCGCGGAGGCATTCCTCGACGACCGCCCGAACAACCAGAGGATGGGTGTTGGCGGCCTGCTCCGGGCTCCTGTCCCAGCCGATGTTCGGTTTGACAACCACAGTGTCGCCGTTCCTGACGAACCTTTTCATCCCGCCCAGCGCCCTGACGGCATTCATGGTAATTCCGGAGTAATCCTTGCCTTCGGCAACGGCAAGGACCGGAGTCTGGGCGGCCGCCAGGTCGCGCAGAAGAGCGTGATAGAATATGGATGTCATGCCTGCTAATTTGAGAAATGTCCTCCTGTTCATTCCGTTGCCTCCCGTTGTGTTGAATCGACCGTCGTATCCGTGGGAATGTCAAGCTGGTCCCGGGGTTTCATAACCACCAGGGTTCCGGCGAGCATGTCGTGAAGGGCCTGCTTTTTCCTTGTGAAACCGGCCATCAGAAAGCCGATGCCGAAAATGAGCATTGAAAGGAACTTCCCGAAATACCTGCCGTTCGCCCTGAAGAAAGAGATTCTCCGCCCGTCGTAGTCGGTGACTTTTATGCCTATGGCCATCTTGCCGAGAGTCGCCTGATACGAGGAGCTTTCCATAATGGTAAAATACAGCCAGTGAAGAACGATGCTGAATATCTTGTTGCTGAGGAAAGTTATTTTTACGGTTTCGAGATCAGGGCTCGACATTATGGTGAGCAGGTAGGAAACGGAGAAAAAGACGGCAACGGCTGCCAGGATCAGCTCATCGATGATGATGGCCAGGAACCTTCTCCGGAAGCCGGCGTATCGGGGTTCCGGCGAGAAGACCCCGGTCTTTCCGTCAGACAGGCTCAGGCCGCAATACTGGCAGAACCGGGCTTCTTCAACATGCTCCTTGCCGCACCGCGGGCACTTCATCGTGTTTGCTCCTTGATCCGGGGAAATTCCCGGCTTATGCCTTTTCCGGAACCGTCGGCCTGACCAGGGAAACCAGCAGCACGGCTGCCGCGACCGCGATCGCCGCTCCCATTTCAAAGGCCACGTGGGCTCCCGCCTTCTGCCAGACAAAACCGAATATCAGGCTGGCCGGCAAAGCCCCCGCGCCGACGGCGAAGTTGTACCAGCCGAAGGCCCCGCCGCGCTCTTCCGGGCTGGCTATGTCGGCAATGAATGCCTTCTCGACTCCCTCGGTAAGACCATAGAAAAGGCCGTAGAAGGCGAACAGCAGCCAGATGTGAATTTCTCTCGTGGCGTGGGCGAAACCGACATAGGCCAGGGCATAGACAATCCATCCGGCGATAATGACGCGGCGCCTGCCGATCCGGTCGGACAGCGCTCCGAAAGGCATGGTGGACAGCATTTTCACCACGCTGAAAAATGCCCACAACAGCGGGATGCGGATTTCGGAGATGCCGAGATGATTTGCCCTGAGCAGGAGAAATGCGTCGGAGGAGTTGCCGAGGGTGAAAATGAACAGGACGATGAGAAACGCCCTGAGTCTCCCCTTCGGGAAAATGCCGAGCAGCCTGCCGTCGCTGGAGACCTTTCTCCGTTCGACTTCCCTCACCTTGAATATGATGAGCAGAACCGTCAGGACGCCGGGGATGGCGGCCATCCAGAAGACAGTGCGCAGATTCGTGGTGAAATATGCAAGCAGCAGGGTGGCGGTCAGCGGGCCGGCTATGGCGCCGGCATTATCCATGGAGCGGTGGAATCCGTAGGCCTTGCCCCTGTTTGAAGGATCGGTGGAATCGGCGATCAGCGCATCGCGGGGAGATGTCCTGACGCCTTTGCCTATGCGGTCCGCGAAGCGAATGAAAAGGACCGCGAGCGGACCGGTCGCCGCGGCGATAAGCGGACGGACGAGTGAGGAAATGCCGTACCCGGACAATACGAGCATCTTCCGGTCCCTGACCCGGTCGGAAACAATGCCCGATACCAGTTTCAGCAGGGATGCGGTGGATTCGGCTATGCCTTCGATTACCCCAAGGAAGGCGGGGCCTGCATGGAGGACGGTTGTCAGGAAAAGCGGAAGGAGCGGGTAAATCATTTCGCTGGAAAAATCGGTCAGAAAGCTGACGAGGCCGAGAATAAGGATGTTGCCGGTTATTCCACTGAAAAACACGGATTCCTCCCGATGCAGTTGTTCGCCCGTTCAGGGCAGGCGTTTGAGGTAAATCTGAATCCGTGACGCCTTCACGCCTTCGTCTGCGCGGAACGCCTCGGTTTTTTGCAATCCCGTGGGATGAGACCTCCCGGCGAAGTTCACCCGGCGTAACAGGTGCGAAAGGGTGTCAGCGGCGTTCAAACCCCGGCATTCCGCTTGCCTCGGCGTTCAGACGTCACGGATTAAGGGTAAATTGTATATCAGATTCGCCGATAGGGAAGCACTGCAAGATAGTATCCATGCAGGCAAGGGGATGTCAAGATGAAATGGCGGTAAGCCGGCGGCCGGCGCCGAAAAATCAGCTTAATTCCCCTTAGTCGGTCTTGCGGTGATAAAATGAGCATGCCAGCAGCATGATACCCGGAGCGGTGAAAATAAAGTAGTCCGACGGCAGATGCAGAAACCAGTGGTGATGCCAGGGGACGAATTCGGGAGAAAGCCTGGCAAGGCCGAAGGCCGGGTTGAACGCAAACCAGAGGAAATCCTCGGCGATCCAGAATATCATCAGGCTCCCGATGCACCTGGCCGCGAGACGGATTGAAAACCGCCCCGTCGCAACCACCGGCAGCAGGAAAACCAGGAACATGAACGGGAATACCCAGGCATGATAGCCGGTCATGGGCCTTCCTCCCCAGAAAATGTCAAGCAGCGGGCTCTTTTCGATCCGCCAGGTCGGAAGCCCCGACGCCCAGCCGCGGGCGCCTTCGATCTGGATCTCCACCTGGGCGAAGAAGAATGCCAGCACGAGAATCCATGCAAGGAGCAGGGGAGGATGAACAAATTTTCTTTTGTCAATGGCTGTCATGGTTGCGCCCTGGTTCCCCGGGTTTTGTCCCGGTTCGCGTCAATGTCACGACCTTCATCCTGCCGCTCCCAGTACGGTGTCGAGGACGGTCTTCGCGGCGCCCGGCTTCCCCAGACGCAGGGCGTTATCCCCGAGTTTGCGCAAAAGTCCGGGCTCCCCGAGGAGCCTTTCCACCCGGAAGGCGAGGGACGAAGCCCCGCTTGCCTTGAGCGCCGCGCCGTTTTCCAGGAGGAAGTCGGCGTTCCTTTCCTCCTGTCCGGGAATGGGGGATATGACGATCATCGGCAGTCCGACCGCCAGGCATTCGGACGTTGTCAGTCCGCCAGGCTTGGTGACTGCCAGGTCGCTTGCCGCCATAACCCGCTCGATGGTGGTGGTGAAGCCGAGAGGAAAAAGGCGTCCGGGATGGCGGGCCGCGATCCGTTTCAGGTTTGACAGAAGCCTTTCATTCCGGCCGGCGAGGGCGACGAGCTGGAAATCCCCGGCCAGTTCCAGGAGCCTTTCCGCCAGGGTTTCAATGCCGCCGATGCCCGCCCCGCCCGACATCATGAGCAGCGTTTTTCTGCCGGGGTCAAGGCCGAGCTCCAGGGCGCAATCCCTGCGGGGAAGTGGGACGCCGAAGGCGGGCATGACAGGTATCCCTGTGACGTGGATGGTGTCGCGCGGGATGCCCCGGTCTTCCATGCGCCACGCGACTTCGTCGTTGGCCGCGAAATAGCCGCTCATCCGCTCATGTACCCACATCGTGTGAAGGTCGAAATCCGTAACCTGTACCCACACCGGCCGTCGGAATGATCCTGCCGCGATCTTGCGGGAAAGGAGCTGGGCGGGCAGGAAATGGGTACAAATGACATGGTCGGGGTCGATTTCCTTCAGCGCCTTGCTCAGTTTTTGCGTATTGAGCTGCTCGATGGCTATGCGAAATCTGTTGAGGGCGGAATCGGCTTTTTCCTGGTCGGTTTTCTCGTAAAGGTAACCCCACAGGGCCGGGTGGCTCTCCACGATCCTGATGTACGAGTCGGTATACAACTTCCGGAACAGCTTTGGAACGAGGTCCATGAGGTCGACATGGACCGTTTCGACGCCCGGATGCCATTTCTCCGCCGCCGCCTGCAGCGCCTGGGCCGCGCGCACGTGGCCCGCCCCGGCCGAAACGCTGAAGACGGCTATTTTCGGTTTTTTTGCCCTTTTCGTCATTTTCGGTTTCTCTCCCTTATTTGCCCGTGCGTATCATACACAAAGCCGGGCTGGAACAAGATTAGTAGTTATTACGGACAATATCCTGAATCCGTGACGTCTGAACGCCGAGGCAAGCAGAATGCCGGGGTTTAAACGCCGCTGACGCCCTTTAATGCCTGTTACGCCGGGTGAACTTCGTCGGTCGGTCTCAACCCGCGGGAATGCAAAAAACCGAGGCGTTCCGAGCAGACGAAGGCGTGAAGGCGTCACGGATTCAGGGATATGTCAATTCCGGCGCATGGCATCCCTCAGCAGACCCGCGGAGAAACCTTCAGGAACTTTGCCGTCGCGGGCGAAAACATACATGACGGCGTTGAAGATCGTCTGGAGGGCCGACTGGAAGATGGCGAGTATAATCAGGTAGATTACCGCTCCGGCAAAAACGGGCAGCAGAATATGAGTTCCCCAGTATTTGTTCATGATCAGAACCAGCGGCATGACGGGCAGGGAAAAAAGCGTGAAAATCAGTCCGAAGCTGAAGTTCCCGAATACCTGCTCCCCCCAGGTATTTGTTACGAGAAACAGGGAGCGGTCCATGGCGAAGAGGGGATTGGTTTTTTCCACGACGATGAGGGGAATGGCGAAATAGCTGACAATCGACCATGCTATTCCGAGAACGGCGGCTATGATGCCGCGTCCGCGCCGGGAGCCCGATTCGACCATGCCCAGGAGAAAGCCGATCGTCGATGCTATCAGTGCCCATCCGGCGATTTGCGGAAACCGGTTGGCCGCCGCTTGCAGCCCGTCCGCCAGCGTCGGGTTGCCGCCGTCCATGCGGATCACCGCGCATGCGATAATCGCGGAGTTGAAGAAGATGATAACCAGATAATTGCAGTAGTAGTAAAAGAAAATGAACCAGTATACCGGGTCTTTCCGCTGCGGGGCGGCCTGGGCGGCGAGGTGCTTGAACCAGCCGTGGTCGAGGGCCTGGAAGATGAAAATGGCCATTACCGACAGGCAGCAAATACCCGAAATGACCGGAAACAGAAGAAGTTCCTTGTCCTTTTTCAGTATCTGCCATGACGCGCCCATAAGCGAAAGAGTTGTTCCGATTTTTCCCATAACAACCTCCTGCCCTTAAACCGGGTCCAGACAGTTTTCCTTCGGGATGAAATAATATCCGGCAAACTGAACATGTTGCCGGAGACACCTCCATGAGGCGTGATGATTCAGGCGGCAGTTCAGTGCGGTCAAGTTCATTGAGTTGGTAATTTACGGGATCTGCCGCATTTTGGTTGTCCGGGATAATACGAGCTTTATAAAGTTATATCAATAAGGAATTGGTATTTCTCAAAACAAGGGAATAAAGACCCTTTAAACCGATGGCTGATCGTTTTCAGACGGTTATTCAAATATACATGGCCAGTCGTGTAATATTTTTATAAATAAAGCCGGGTTGCTATGGGGCGGGCGAACTGGGCGGAAAACCCCGGCGGCCGTCATTTTTTTTTAGCCAGGTGTAAACCGGCTTGCGGTGCCGTTTAGCGCCTTGGTCCGACTTGCATAAATTTGCCGGTTGAAATATAATAATAACGAAGGGAAGGTGAGAAACTGAAAGGTGTCTCCGCTCCCACGAAAAGTTAGCAGTGTTTTAGCCAACAAATCGCGTATAGAACCTGTAAAGAAAGATTCATCGGAGACACTTCTAAAATCCTGAAGACAAACAGAGGTGAATTTAGTAAAAGGTCGGCAGCAAAGCCGGCCTTTTTTATTATGGAAGCAACCTGCCGGTTGCTTTTCCCAACGGACGGGGTAAGCTTTTACAGGAATTTCATGAAGGAGGCTGAAATTATGGGAACCAGAACTGGATTACTGCTTCCGGTAATGCTGCTGGCCCTGTTCATGGCTGTGCCGGGCATGGGAAAGGAGCTGAAAAAAATGAAAGAGATGACCGTTACAAGTGCCGCGTTCACGGAAGGCAAGCCGATTCCGGCCCTTTATACATGCGAGGGCAAGGACATCAACCCGCCGCTTGCATTCGGCTCCGTTCCGGCCGGGACCCGTTCGCTGGCGCTGATCGTGGATGACCCGGACGCGCCGGTGGGTACCTGGGTCCACTGGGTAATGTGGAACATTCCGCCGGATGTGCGTGAAATCGGAGAAGGAAGCGTACCGACTGGAGCGAAACAGGGGGTGAACGACTTCAGAAGGAACTCCTACGGAGGACCCTGTCCACCTTCAGGAACACACCGCTATTATTTCAGGCTTTATGCCCTGGACACGACCCTGGACCTTGCGTCTTCAACCGACAGGGCCGCTCTGGAAAGGGCGATGAAAGGGCATATCCTTGCCCAAGGACTGCTAATGGGGACTTACCGACGCCGCTGAAGGTAAACAAAAAAACTTTCAGTTTGCCGTGCGGTCCGCCGGTTCCCGGTACTTGACCGCGGGCACCTCGATCTGGATGTCGATCCTGTCCAGCAGCGGTCCCCAGATGCGGGAGCGGTAACAGCGGATATCGTTGGGCGTGCAGGAACAGTCTTGGACAGGATCTCCGCTGAAGCCGCATTTGCAGGGGTTGAGCGCCGCGACCAGCATGAACCTCGACGGATAAGTGATGGACATCAGCGCCCGTGAAATGCTTACCCGTCCATCCTCCATCGGCTGTCGCAGGACTTCCAGGACGTGT
>DASRZQ010000072.1:0-3550 GCA_035686205.1 Geobacteraceae bacterium | reverse complement strand
ACGTTGAGCCGGGCCAGCGGGCCGACAAAGTAGCCGGCCGGGTCGGCGGACCGGAGATTCACCGATTTCATGTGTGAAGAAGGCATGACATGCTCGACCAGGTGTTCGGCGTAATCGGCGGCGGCAAAGGTGCGCACCGTCTCGCCCTGCGCGGTGACGACAACGGCGTTTCCTTCCAGGTAGCCGACAACGCCTTCATTGGAAAGCCCCATGGAATTAAGGGGCACGAGCGCCGCCGCCCGGAGCTCGCCGAGTGCGTCCAGGCGCTCCATGACAACGGGCGTAATTTCGTCCAGGATCGATATTGCTTCCCCGCCCCATCCGACGATCAGTTCGAGTTTTTCCCTGTCCGGCCTTCCGGCCATTCCGCCCGGAACCGCCGATACGGGATGCACTCCCCTTCCGCCGACGATCTCCACCACGCGCTGTCCGATGCTCCTCAATCGCAATACCTTTTTGGCCAGTTCCGCGTCCAGGTCGAGGATGCCGAAAATGCTCCTGCTCTCCGGTTTCGCGCCGATTCCCGCGAACAGGTCCGGTCCGGCCAGGAGAAAGGTGCTGAGGGCGTGCGAATGGAGCAGGTGCCCCATGTACATCAGTTCGCGAAGCAGCCTTGCGTCCACGGGCGGCGAAACCCCCAATCCGTTTTCAATGGCGATGACCGACGCCAGGTGCTGGGCGGCGGGGCAAACCCCGCATATCCTGGCTATTATCTGCGGCATCTTGAAGAGTTCCATCTTCTCGACGAGTTTTTCGAATCCCCTTATTTCCAGGACCTGCAGGTGCCCTTTGACGATTTTCCCTCCGTCATCCAGGTCGAGCACGATCTTTGCGTGCCCTTCGACGCGGGTTACCGGATCGACTGTTATCGTTCGTCCCATTCCTACACCTCCCGTCCGGCGTCCGCCGGCTGTTCCGACGCATCACCCGCCCATTCCCTGATCTCCATGGAGGGTTTCATGTAGACCACCGGAGAGGCCAGGGCATAAGAATAAAAAGTCTTGGCTTCCCGCTCCATGTAAGCCGTTAACTCTTCGCGGGGAATTCCCGTGAGCAGGCTCATGCGCCTCGCGATCAGGCCCCTGATGTCGAGATGCGGCTCGGTGATTATATCCAGGGACGGACCGTTGCACCCCGTGCAGGCAACCCCCGAGGCCATGCAGGGCGCAAGACAGCGGTTCAGGGTGACCGAACCGAGGCAGATCACCCCCTGGCTGAGAAAGCACAAGTTGCCGTCATCCGCGGTGACCGCGCCCTTCTTCAGCGTGATGCCGTCCCGTTTCAGCATCTTGCGCTCGCAATCCGCGCACACGGTTTTTCCGGTCGACGGCGGAGAAGATGCCCCCAGTGCGCCGGAAATCGCGGAAGCGATGAAGTACGGGTGGGGAGGGCAGCCGGGGAGGTAAACGTCGACTTTCACTACCTCGTCGACGGGTATCACTCCATCCTCGAGTTTTGCGGCGCCGCCGTCCGGGCGCTGGCCGGGCGTGTTGGTCGGGCCTTTTCCATAGGCCCTGTCGAGGATCGCATCCTGGTCATACAGCCATCCTATACCGGAAGGTCCTCCATAAACGGCGCAGCTTCCGAAAGCTATCAGAGTCTTGACGCTTTCTCTTAATTTAATGAGAGCCTCTCGGTCATGGACGCTTCGCACCGCCCCTTCCACGATGCCCACTTCAGCGGGCGGATATCCCTTTTCGTCCATAAGCACCGGCAGCCTGACGAATTCCCCGATTTCCACCAGGTTGTACAGTTTTTCGTGGAGATCCGCTATCGCAATGTGGCAACCCGAACATCCGGAAAGCCATTCGGTAGATATTTTTCCCCTCATTTCGCAGCCTCCCAGATCAGTTCTTTCAGGCACGTGTTCGGTCCGGCCTGGATTGTCTCCAGCCTGACCACGGCATTGGGTATGACTTTCTCCATGGCGCCGGCAAAAACACCGTGGGCCATCTGGCACAACGACTGTTTCTGCTCGTGGGCGAACCTGAAAAGGGCGTTGCGCACCAGGCAAGTGTGGAACACCAGGCGCATCCTGCATTTTCCGCCCTCCTTTTCCACCAGGGCATCCCGCTCTCCCTGGAACGGACTGAAATCCCACATGATGCCGCGCCGGCGAAGCGCTTCGCCCAGGATTTCCAGCGCCTCCACGGGGTCTTCAGTCTGTCCGGCGCTGTCCACGGCCTCCAGGCCGAACTTTTTCCCGGCGAGATAGCAGATGGACAGGGAACCCTGACCCAGGTTCTTTTCCGCCCCGTAGGCCAGCGCGCCGGCAAAAAACGCCACTTTGTGCAGCTTTCCGATTTCATTAACCAGGTTTTCCATCTTTCAGAGTCCTCCGGGCAGGTCGTCATTTACGCCTTGCCGCCACATGATGTCTTGTCACAGCGCCTTTTCGATGGCGGGCAACCGTTTCTTTATCTGGAAACGCACATACCCCAGATTCGCTTTCGGACTGGCCACAACCGCCAGTATCGCTTCGCTGCCGACCAGGGTCATTATGATCATCCCATCCGAGTACTCCATCATCCCCTGGGTCATGACGCCCACGCTGAGTTCCCTGCCCATTACCTCCGAGGAACCGGTCCCCGCGGAAATCACGGCTCCGACGGTTTCCGCGTCCATTCTCCCGCTGTTCGAAACACCATCGATTACAAAGCCGTCCCTGCCTACAATTACCGCGGTAGTGACCCCGTCGATGTCCACCAGTTCCCTGAGCAATTCGCTGCTCTTCGCCATGTTCGTTCTCCCCCCGTTAGTATTTTCGCCCACAATGAGAAAAACAGGTTGAAAGGACCTGCCCCGCAAGGCGATATCGCCAGCGGCCCCGTCAACTCTCTACCTGCCATAATTCCCAAACCGAACTATCAGTCGTCCCTGATCAGGCGAATTACGAAGGAATTCAGACCGGGACAGAAAAACGAAATAAGAAATTTGACTTAATATTAATTAAATATGAATTTATTTATTAAATAGAAATCGACAAAATAACATTGATTTTATGCACAAAAATATTGTGATTTTAATTAAACAAGTACAGTATATAGATAATTTAATATCTAAATACTACCGTGACTCGTGATGTGTCAAGTTATTTTTGTCCTGATCCAATTGCGGCTTAATTTGATAGATGGAAATGAAAAGAATTTCCTGATTCAGGTCTCGAAAACAGGCGTCATAGCGACGAAAGCAGGTATCAAGTCTGTCTGAGCTTACGTGAAATTCCCGGGTTCCCGTGTGCACGGGTATGACAGACAACCTTTTTTGGATGATGGATCCGAATGCGGATTAGGCAGGAAACTGTTTGAAGTGTAGAGAAAGGCTATAAAGTGCAGGGAATGACCTTGACCCGGTATTCCCCGCCGATGACGATGAACTCCCCTTCCCCCTTGAGTATGGAATTGGGCAGGAGTTCGTTGAAGAAGAAAATCTTGCAGACGGGCACTTTCACTTCCCAGACCGTGAAGCCGAATTCCCATGCCCGCTCTTCGTCCGAAGTGAACGAGGAGAGATTATTGAGCCGCACCAGCCTTTCGCGTTTGCCGGTGAC
>DASRZQ010000071.1:0-15371 GCA_035686205.1 Geobacteraceae bacterium | reverse complement strand
TGCCCTCATAATCAGGCATTGCGTGATAATGCCGTTTACAATCCCCTCGGGTTCCATGGAGAATACGCTGCTGGTCGGCGATTACCTGTTCGTGAACAGGTTCATCTACGGCATCAAAGTGCCGTTCGCCGACTTGCGGTTGCCGGGAGTTCGCGCCCCTGAACGGGGGGATGTCATCGTTTTCAGGTATCCTGTGGACCGCTCGAAGGACTTTATCAAGCGCGTTATCGGCGTGCCGGGGGATGTAATTGAAATTCGAAACAAGCAAGTATTTATTAACGGTTCCATTTATCGTAATACCCATGAAATACACAGGGATGCCAGGATCCTGCCCCGGACGTCGATTTCGCGCGATAATTTCGGACCGGTTCGCGTTCCGGCGAACGCCTGTTTCGTGATGGGCGACAACCGGGACAATTCCTACGACAGCCGTTTTTGGGGTTTTGTCGACGATGCCGACATAGTGGGCCGGGCAATGATAAAGTATTGGTCATGGGATACGAACACACGGAATGTCCGTTGGGGGAGAATCGCCAGGCTAATTGATTGACGGGCGCCGCGCCAAACATTCCTTGACGCTTTCCCGGCCTTTCATGTAGTCTGGTTGTATGTCAAACAGGCAACAAAATGGAAAACCGGAACTGCTCGCCCCTGCCGGTTCGCTGGAGGCGTTTTTCGCCGCCATGGAGAAGGGGGCGGACGCGGTATATGCCGGTCTGAACGAATTTTCCGCCCGCGCCAAAGCAAAAAACTTCTCCGTGCCGCAGATGGAAAAAATCACCGCCTACGCCCATTCCCTCGGGCGGAAGGTCTATGTAACCCTCAATACCCTCGTCAAGGAGCAGGAGCTTCCCCGCCTGGTCGATACCCTCTCGGCGCTCGCGGCGATGCGCACTGACGGCGTGATCCTCCAGGATATGGCGGTCTATCGCCTGATACGCGAGTATTTCCCTGAAATCCCCCTCCATGCCTCGACGCAGATGACCATTCACAATTCCGCCGGGGTCAGGCAGCTGGAAGAAATGGGCTTCCGGCGGGTGGTGCTGGCCAGGGAGCTGCACATTGACCAGATAAGGGCCATCGCCGCCTCCACCGGGATGGAGATCGAATGCTTCGTCCACGGCGCCCTCTGTTTCTCCTTTTCCGGCCAATGCTATTTCTCCTCGTTCCTCGGGGGCCTCAGCGGCAACCGGGGGCGCTGCGCCCAGCCCTGCCGCAGGCTTTACCGGTACAGGGGCAAGGAGGGATACTATTTCTCTCCCAACGATTTTTCCGCCATCGAGATGCTGCAGGAGCTTGCAGATGCCGGTGTGGCCTCGTTCAAGATAGAGGGGAGAATGAAATCGGCCGAGTACGTGGCGAGCGTGGTGGGCGCGTACCGCATGGTGATGGATGCCGCCCCCGGAAAGCGGCCTGACGCCGTGGCCGAGGCCAAGGAGCTGCTGAAGCTTTCCTTCGGCCGGACGCCGACCCGAGGATTCCTTGCCTCGCGCAATCCGACCGATATCGCAATGCCGCATCTGAGGGGCGCTACTGGCCGTTTCCTCGGCGATATCCAGGCGGTCCGGGGCAACCGCATTACCTTTGTGACCAGGGACCGGCTCCACGTGGGCGACCGGGTCCGCGTCCAGCCGAAGAGCGATATGGCCGGCAAGGCATTCACCGTCAAGGAGCTCTTTATCGGCCAGCAGCAGGTGAAGGCGGCGCGGGAAAAGAGCACCGTCACGACGATTGCCCCTTTCCAATTCAAAATGGGCGACGCGGTGTTCAAGGTCTCGTCGGAGACCGCTTTCACCATGAGCGAAAACGCCTGCCTGCGCAAGCTTGCGTCAGTGAAGGCCGATAATATCGCATGCGACCTTCTCTTTGCCGCGGAAGGCCAGGACATGATCGTGAAGGCGCGGACGGCCGGAGGGGAATTTTCTTTCAGGTTCATCCTCGGGGCGCTCGAACCCGCACGCTCCACCGACATGGAAGGGGTGCTGCGCGGCCAGTTCGAAAAAACCGGCGAAACCCCGTTCGTTCTCAACTCACTGAGCGCGCCCGGATTCCCGGCGCTGTTCATTCCCCCCGCCAGGCTGAAGGATATCCGGCGCGAGCTGTACCGGCAGCTTGCCGGGAAACTGGCGGACGAGTACCACCGGCGACGCCGGGAATCCAGGGAACGGGCGCTCGCGGGCCTCCGCGGCGAAATCCGTCCGGCAAGGACTCAACGCGCGGAACTGGCGGTGCGGACGGAAAGCGTGCGGGACTTCCATCTGCTCATGCAGGAAGGTGTCGATCACCTTTCACTTCCGGTGTCGAAGGCCAACCTGCACCAGCTCCCCCTTTTCGCCAGGAAGCTGAAAGGCCGGGAAAAGAGCGTTTCCTGGCGGCTGCCGTTCATTATCTTCGATGAGGATGTCCCCTTTTACCGTGATGCGGTCGAGACGATTGTCAATCTTGGATTCCGCCGGTTCGAGCTTTCCAATCTTTCACATTTTCAAATATTGAAAGGCCTGGACGCCGGGCTTGCGACCGATTACCGGCTTTTCTCCCTGAACAGCCAGTCCATGCTGACCTGGAGGGAACTGGGCGCCGAAGCGGTTACCCTGTACATTGAGGACGACGCTGAAAATATGGCGGCGCTGCTTCGCTCTGATGTGGCGGTCCCGAAAAGGATGCTGCTCTACGGCGAGGTGCCGGCCATTACGTCGAAAATCAGGATAAAGGATGTGCGCGGCGATTCACCGGTTACTTCGGACCGCGGGGACGGGTACCAGGTGCGGTCGCAGGACGGTCTGACCGTGGTCACCCCGGTACGGAGGTTTTCCATTATCGCGTACAAAAGCAGGCTGCAGGAAATGGGCTGTCCGGCATTCATCATGGATCTTTCCGGAGAGCCGCGCGAACGCTGGAAAGCCTTGCTGGGGGCCTGCGCGCGGGGCGAGGCGCTTCCGGATACATCGGAGTTCAATTTCACGGCGGGGCTGATATAGAAGCAATTTGAAAGGGCTGAACCTGTGAGCATGAAAGCCTTCGCTCGCTTGGGGTGGCTCTGTCTCGGCCTCGTCCGCCGGGACCATAGTGGTGGCGGAGTTCACACGAAGAAGCCGGCATTAAACCGCGCAGGCGGCGTTGGACCCCGCCATCCAAAGCGAGCGAAGGCTTTCATGCTCGCGGAATCAGGGTGGGAAGAGGATTTTGATGGATTATTTGGTGAGGATTATTACCGAAACGGAAAACGTCAGGGCACTGGCATGTGTTACGACGGGTCTGGCAAATGAGGCCGCGCGGCGTCACGGCACCTACCCGACAGCGTCCGCGGCCTTGGGGCGTGCGCTCACCGGCGGGGCGCTGATGGGTGCGCTGCTGAAAACCGGGCAGAGGGTGGCGCTGAAATTCGAGGGGAACGGCCCGCTGCGAAAGGTCATCGTCGAGGCGGACAGCAACGGCGCGGTGCGCGGATATGTGGGCGTCCCGGAAGTGCACATGGTCACCGGGGCGGGCAAGCTGGACGTGGGCGGGGCGCTGGGAAGGGCCGGCTTTCTCACGGTTACCAAGGACCTGGGCCTGAAGGAGCCGTACAAAGGGCTGGTGCAGCTCTACAGCGGTGAAATCGCCGAGGATATAGCGTATTACCTGACCGATTCCGAGCAGATACCTTCCGCCGTCGGACTCGGCGTCTTCGTGGAGCCGGACAACAGGGTTTCCGCTTCCGGCGGCTTTCTCGTCCAGTCTCTCCCTCCGGCCGACGAAGAGGTTATTGATAAGCTGATGGGAAGGATAAACGGTATGCCTCCGGTAAGCCGGCTTCTGCTGGAAGGCAAATCGCCGGAGCATATGCTGGAAACACTTTTCGAGGGTATCCCTTGCCTGACCCTGGAGAAACGGGCGCTTGCATTCCAATGTACATGCAGCCGCGAGAAAATCGAACGGGTCCTCATTTCACTGGGTTCGAGCGAGCTTGCGGAAATGATCCGGCGCGACGGCGGAACCGAGGTTACCTGCGAATTCTGCAGGGAGATCTATCGATTCAGCCGCGCGGAGCTCGAAATGCTGGCCGAAGAGACGAAATGAACCCTTGCCGGAATGGTTAATGATAATAATCATGAATCCATGACGCATTCACGCCTTCGTCTGCGCGGAACGCCTCGGTTTATTCCGTGACCCGTGTCCGGTATCCGTTCCCCGTAAAGCCATGTCCATGGACACGGATCACGGTCACGGACCACGGAATAAACCCCGGCATTCCGCTTGCCTCGGCGTTCAGGCGTCACTGATTCAGGTATAAATTAAGTGAATATTCTTGTATTTGCGCGTTACTATGCGGTATTCTTGCAACGCGAAGAAAGCTAATTTTACTCAATTGCGGAGATTTGCACGATGATGCGGAATGATATGAACACCCAGGCGAGGAGGATTCGCAGGACCTCCGGAAAAAGTCCCCTCAAGATTATCGCCGTCGCGGCGGCCATCGTTGCCGGGATTGCCGTCCTGGCGTTTACCGGATATTTTCTTTATCTTCTCGGGACCCTGCCGAGAGTCGAAAGACTGGCCGATTACAAGCCTCCCATAGTTTCCCAGGTCTTCGGCGAAGATGGGAGCCTGGTGGGGGAGTTCTACCTGGAAAGGCGCATTGTCGTGCCGGTGGACAAAATCCCCCGGAAACTGGTCAACGCATTTGTCGCCGCCGAGGATTCCAATTTTTACCGGCATAAGGGAATCGATTACCTTGGAATTTTCCGGGCCGTGCTGAAGAACCTGGTCACGCTGAGCAAAAAGGAGGGGGCCTCGACCATTACCCAGCAGGTGGCGAAGTCCATGCTCCTGTCGCCGGAAAAGACATTTTCCCGCAAGCTGAAGGAAGCGATCCTCGCCAAGCGGATGGAGGAGAAGCTCACAAAGGATGAAATACTCTATATCTACCTGAACCAGATATATCTGGGTGCCGGTTCCTACGGCGTGCAGGTCGCGGCGGAGACCTATTTCGGCAAGGACGTGGAGAACCTGAACCTCGCTGAAATGGCCATGCTGGCGGGACTGCCGAAGGCGCCCAACAGCTATTCGCCGATCAAGCACCTGGAAAGGGCAAAGGAAAGACAGGCGTACGTTCTCGAAAGGATGGTCAAGGAAGGCTTCATAACCGAGGCGGAAGCGATCCATGCCAGGAGCACGCCGATAATTATCCGCTCCAAGAAGCTGGTCAACAGCGACCAGTCGGCCTATTTCCTGGAAAATATTCGCGTTCAGCTGGAGGATAAATACGGGGAAGACATGCTCTACAAGGGCGGCATGAAGATCTATACCACCATGAATGCCGGGATGCAGAAGGCGGCCTACGACAGTGTCGTCAACGGCCTCAAGGCCGTGGACAAAAGGCAGGGGTTCCGCGGTCCCATCGATTACCTGTCGCCGGACCGGATCGACGAATTTTGCAAAAAGGTCGAGGACGGTATAGATTCCGCTTCCCTGAAGACAGGGGAGACATACCAGGGTGTGGTAACAGCGGTGAATCCGGGCAAGGGCGAGATGACGGTCCGCGTGGGGGACAGGAGCGGCGTTCTGTCCAGGAAGAATATGGCATGGGCGGGGAAGGTCACGCTTGAGGATGCCTACGGGAAGGATTCCGGGGCGAAAGGCAAAACAATCCCGCTCGGGGCGGTGATCGAGGTCTCGGTGATAACGCCCGACGTCAACAAGGCCGGTGCGGTATTCGCGCTGGACCAGGAGCCCCTTGCCCAGGCGGCCCTGGTGGCGATGGACCCGAGGACCGGGTCGGTGCGCGCCATGATCGGCGGTTACGACTTCAGGAAAAGCCAGTTCAACCGGGCGATGCAGGCAAGGCGGAATCCCGGTTCAGCGTTCAAGCCGGTCATTTACGCATCGGCATTGGACAAGGGCATGACTCCCGCCAGCATAATCGACGATTCGCCGGTCGAATACGAAAGCGGCAGGGAAAAGGCGTGGAAACCGAAAAACTATGACAATATCTACCGGGGCCCCGTGACCATGCGGGAGGCGCTGACCAATTCGATCAACGTGGTCAGCGTCAAGATACTTGAAAGCGTCGGCGTGGGTTATGCCATCGACTACGCCAAGAAACTCGGGATTACCTCGCCGCTCGCCGCGAACCTAACGCTGGCCCTCGGGTCGTCCAGCGTGACTCCCCTGGAGCTTACCTCGGCTTACGCGGTTTTTGCCTCCGGAGGATACCGGGTGACCCCCTATTTCATCACAAAGGTTGTCGACGGAGACGGCAAGGTAATGGAAGAGTATGCCCCGCCGGCCGTGCCTGTATTCTCTCCAATGAGTTCGGCCCGGAACGAAGACGCCGACATGCCGGTGAGGATTCAGGATACGGGCTCGCCCGCGGCGCCGGCAAATGCTCCGGTTCCGGTAATATCGCCGGAAACTTCCTATATCATGACCAACCTCATGCAAAGTGTCGTTACCAGCGGCACCGGCCAGAGGGCGAAGGCGGTGGGACGGCCGGTCGCGGGTAAAACCGGTACGACAAATGACATGAAAGACGCCTGGTTCGTCGGATTTGTGCCGCAGCTGGTTGCCGGCGTCTGGGTGGGGTACGACCAGGAGAAGTCCCTGGGCGCGGGAGGGTCGGGAGGCCAGGCGGCGGCGCCCATCTGGACCGAGTTCATGCAGCGCGCCGTGTCGGGGATGCCGGTTCAGTCATTCAGGGCCCCGTCGAATGTCGTTTTCGCTTATATCAATCCGCAAACCGGACATCTGGCCAGGCAGGGGTCGGCGGGAGCCGTTCAGGAATGCTTCATCGCCGGGACCGAGCCGAAGGATTATGACGAGGAGAAACCGCAGCCGCTGGTGCCGGATGTCGGACAATAACGTATTGTAATTATTGAAAATTTTATGTCTAATAGTGGTTAGACGGACTCTACCGGCGGCTTTTTCCAGATCCGGAACAGCTAACATGTTGATTTGCAAGCGTTCGGAGAGTGAAAAAAAATCATAAAATTACAAATATTTCCTTGCAATGTATTAATTTATGTATATAGTAGTGCTAATTTATCACACTATAAGGAGGGTAGTTATGACCAAAGCAGAACTTGTGGAATCAGTAGCGAAGTCCGCCAATCTCACCAAAGCCGCTGCCGACAAGGCGGTTGGCGCTTTCATTAGCGCCGTGAGCACTTCTCTCAAAAAAGGTGAGCGTGTGACCCTGGTCGGTTTCGGAACCTTCGAAGTGGCCAGCAGAAAGGCCCGCGTCGGCAGAAATCCGCAGACCGGCAAGGAAATCAAGATCGCGGCGGCGAAAGTTCCCAAATTCCGTCCTGGGAAAGCTCTGAAAAGTGCGGTAGCAACCAAGAAGAAATGATAAACCTGCAAACCCGGCAGGTGAGAATTTAAAACAAGGCACGCATGATTTTACCACGTCTTTAAGGCATGCGGCCCGGATTGAAAATGCCCCGTAATTTACGGGGCTTTTTTTATGCGCCCTGCTTCACCGTTAACGGTCCCGAAAAACAGGACTGCGACCTTGTAAAAATCGATCCAAACGGGTAAAGTCTCTCCATGGACAAAAGAGAAGAGACCATCAACGGAGCCGGAAGTTCAGCCGGGGAAAGAAAAAAGAAATCGCTCGCCGTCCGGATCATTGGCTGGTCGGCAATGGTTTTCCTTGTCCTTTATTTCGCGCTCAAATCGTTTCTTGCCACTCCATATGCCGCCGGCCTGGCATCAGGGTATCTGGGTGCCGTCCTGCGGCAGCCGGTAACCGTGAAAGGGATCTCGCTTTCCGGATTGTCCATTTCCGTACGCGAAATTACCCTGGCGAATCCGGAGGGGTTTGCCGGCGCTCCCCTCGCCACTGCCCGTTTGCTGCGCATCAGGCCGGATATGGGGAGCTTCCTGGCCGGGAAGAAAAGCTTTTCCCTGCTGCGGGTCGACGGGCTGAAAATCAGTCTCGGGAAAAATGCCGCGGGCGAATGGAACTGCGACAGTCTCATCCGGCTGCTCACCAGGAAGAAAAAGCGACCGGCCGCGGAATTTTTCGTCGGCACGCTTGTTCTCAATGATATGTCCGTGAAAACGGGCGGCCTTTCACTGAAAAAAATTTCGCTGACGCTCCATGACCTTTCCACGAAAGGCATGGCGGAGTCGAAACTGGTCCTGACAGGCGCGGACGGGAAGGGAAACCCCTTTCGCCTGGCGGCCGAAGGCCGGCTCGGCAAGACTCCCGATGTCCGTCTTTCGCTTGTCGCGCCCGTAATTTCCCTGGCTCCCCTTGGCAACATGCCGGAGGGAAAACCGGTGTTCAGCCCGGAAAACGGGACGGCAGGACTGTTCCTATCCGCCGTTTATCGCAACGGAGAAGCCGCCGTGAACGGTCACGTTGCCTGCGACCGCCTCGGGGTCATCGTGAAGGGCAGGAAAATGCCGCTGCGGGGAGTTCTCGATTTCGCCGCCCGCTACAGCGCGGCGCGGGATGAAGCCGATCTCGACCGGTGCTCAGTTGTCGTCAACGATACGGTCAGGCTTAATGCGTCGGGAGCCGTGCAGCATGTGAAGGGCGAAAGGTATTTCAGGTTTGCCGCCGTATCCGATGAAATCCGCCTGAAAGATATACTGTCCTTATTTCCCCGTGAAACCTTCGGAAATATCGGGTTAGGCGGTTCGCTGACCTGCAGGGACCTGCGGCTGGCGGGGAGCCGGGACGGTGGGATAACCTCCGGCGGAGGCGTGCTCTCCCTGCGCGACGTTGAAGCAACCAGGGACGGTCGTCCAATTCTCCGGGGGCTGACTTCCGATGTGACAATTTCGCGCAAGGCCGGCGGCTGGGACATCGGTGGAGCGCTCTCCGCCAGCGCGCGCGCGGGCAGCGTTCCGCTGGAGCATCTGGAAGCCCGTTTCCATTCCAGTTTTTCCGGCGTGTTCAGACTTCTTTCCATGGAAATCCCCGCCTTGAAGGCGGAAATCAGAGGCGTCCCGGTTCGCGGGCAGCTTGTCTATTCGCCGGGAAACCCCGATCCGTACAAATGCGTCCTGACGGCGAACAGTTTCCCCATTTCGGTCTTCAACAACTTCATCGTAACGAAGAATACCGTCTTTTCCGGGGGTACGGCCGACATTTCCCTCCGGGCATCCGGCCGCGGACCGGCGTCGTTCGCGGGAAAAATACAAGCCCGTTTGTCCGGGGCAGGCGGGACGGTTTCCGGAAAGAACATCGCCCTGAGAGAGGGTAATGTTACGTCAGATTTCAACAGGTCCGGGTCCAGGCTGTCTGCAACAGGAACGGCGGACGTCGCCGGCGGAATGTTTTCCGGGAACAGTTTTTCCGGAACCTTCGTTTTTTCGACCGCCGATGGTGGTTTTACGCTGGCCGGTGGCAAGGCGGTAATTAACAATACAAATTTCAAGTTTTTCGACATCAGCGGAAGAATTCCCGCGCGGGAGACAATTCCGGCAGGAGTGCGCTATCCCCTGAAGTTAACGGTCAGGGGCCTTGATCTGGAGGCCGGGGAAACGCGGATCGGCAATCTCTCCGGCTCAATGGATTGTTTTCTGACTGTCGGCGCCGGGGGCCGGAATCTGGAAGGAAGCGCAGTCCTGGATATCCAGGCCATTTCCCTGCGTGGCAAGACTTTAGGCTCGGTGAACGGCAAGGTAGCGCTGGCAAGCAACGGCGCGGTGGCGAATCTGAAAGGGACCGCGCTGGGAGGAGCCCTCGCTTCGATCGCAAGATTCGACCCGCTGTCCCTGAAAAAAGGCGTTTCCTTCACGGGAACGTTACAGGATGTCCAGGCGGAGAAGCTTTCTGAAATCCTGCCGGAACGGTTCAGGCTGATATTTCCCGCGGGCCGGATCGGCGCTGGCCTGGAAGGCGGCTGGTCAGCCGGTTCGGGCCTGAGCTGCGGAATCGAAGGCGCGGGAAATGATATCACACTGGCCGTTAAAGGGGGAAAAACGCTCTTAACGGGAGCGGGGCTTACATTTAAGGCATCCGCTGCGGATGGCGCCATAACCGTCCGGGAAGCGTCCATCCGCAAGGGCGAAGGAGTCGAACTGAACGTGACCGGCAGCGTCAGCAATGTCGCTTCCAAAACCCGCGCGGGCAAATTTTCCCTGGAACTCGAAAAAAAGGCCGTCAACTCGATACTTGACGGTTTTTCCGCCATCCTCCCCGTGCCTCTGCAAAAGGCCAATGCGAACGGCGGCGGAAACGTCGGAATGTCAGGAACCCTGGAAATCGCCGGGGGGAAAGTCCTCCTGGAAGGTTCGATGCAATTTGATAATGCCCTTCTCGATTTCCCCTCCCACAAGGTGAGCATTGCCGGCATAGACGGCGCGCTGCCGTTCTCGTTCTGCCTTTCCGGCGGTTCGGTGGAAAAGCCCGCGGAGACTATGAGTTTCAGCAGGGAGAATTATCAGCTTCTTCTCAACGGTCTGCAACGGGAGGCCAAAAACGGCGGCAAAGGCCAGCTTCTGAAAATCGGCAGGATACAATTCGGCCCCCTCGAAACGGATGACGTCAGGATCTATGCGAAATCCGGAAACGGGATGGTTGAAATAACGTCCGCAAGATCGGCCCTTTACGACGGAAAAGTCATGGGGAAGGGATTCATGTACTACAGCGGCGGGTTCAACTACGGAACCGATCTGCTCATCAACGACATGAGCCTCAGGCAGTTCTGCAGCGCTTATCCGGCCCTTAAAGGGTATATCAGCGGAAAACTCGACGGAGTCGTCAGCCTGTACGGCGGCAAAGGGGGGATTCCTGCCATGGTCGGCTATACGGACCTCTGGGCGCGCAAGGGGAAAGGCGAGGAGATGCTGGTCAGCAAGGAGTTCCTGCAGAAGCTTGCGGGCAGGAAATTGAGGGGCTTCTTCTTCCGCGACGACCGGTCGTATGATAACGGGGAAATCAGCGCCTTCCTCTTGAACGGAAATATTACCTTCGAAAAGCTGGACCTTTCTCACACGAACTTCCTGGGGATGAAGGACCTGAGCGTTTCGGTAGCCCCGGTGCAGAACAAGATAGGTCTTGCTCACTTGTTCCAGACAATTAGGGAAGCCGCCAAACGGGGCAAGCCGGCCGCGGGACAACCTCCGGCGGAAGCCCCGGTTCAGCCGGACGTTAAATGGCTGGAATGACACGTTTGTGCTTTGACATGACCGGGCAAACTGATATAATAATATTACGGATTAATTGCGACGGTGCCGGAGGGCACCGGTCGCCAGGCAACACCCCAGAGGGGGCGCCCTGGAAGAGGCTCTGTCGAAACGGCAGGGCCTCTTCGCTTATTCAAACCTGAAACAACAGTCTCTCGCAAAGCCGCCAAGAACGCCAAGTAGTAAATCAAAAATCGACTGGACTGAAATAACAGTCTTACGCCAGCCACAAAGAACACCAAAAAACGAATAGTTGAAGAGATTTACATGGTAAAGGTCCGGTGAACACGCTTTTAACTCAAACGTTTGATTTAATCTGCGTCTTTGCGACTTTGCGTGAGTAAATGCGGTTTTATACCCAGATGCAATCAAACTAATTTCAAAACATGTCATGTCGAACGAAGAGTGACATCTTTGTCGCACGTGTTCAAGATTTCTCGCTGGAGCTCGAAATGACAATGAATTGAATGCAACTTGGTATTACATGCTAAAAGAACAAATCCCGATTGCCCTTTTCGATTTCCCTGAGCCGTCCGGCGGTTTCGGCGCGGACGGATTCATTGGGAATGGACTCCAGGGCTGCCTTCATCAGCGCCTCGCCGGCCGCCCTGGTCGGCTCGTCGGCGTAGTCGATCAGGTACTCCTTGAAGGTCAGCAGGGCGTTCGGCAGGCATACATCCTGGATTTCCCCGGTTTTCGCCAGGACCATGAACCGGTCGCCGGTGCGTCCCTGCCGGTAACAGGCGGTACAGTAGCTGGGAACGAATCCTTTCTTGCAGAGCATGCGGATAATTTCGTTGGGCGAACGCTGGTCGCTCGGCTCGAACTGCTGACCGTTGTTGGTGTTGCTCGTGCTTTCATGCTCCTGGTAGACCTTCTGGTAGCCGCCGACACCGGTGCAGGAGCCGGCGCTGATCTGGGAAATGCCGTAGGTGATCAGTTCGTCCCGCAGTTCCGGCTCTTCCCGGGTCGACAGGATCATGCCGGTATACGGCACCGCCAGGCGGATGATAGCGATGACCTTCCGGAAATTTTCGTCGCTGACCAGGTGGGGGAAATTATCCAGGTTCACGTCGCCTGCAGGGCGCATGCGGGGAATCGAGATGGTGTGCGGCCCGATGCCGAAGGTCCGGTCGAGGTGTTCGGCGTGCAGGAACATGGCGACGGTTTCGTATCTGAAATCGTACAGTCCGTACAGTGCTCCGATGCCCACGTCGTCGATGCCGGCCTGCATGGCCCGGTCCATGGCGGTTGTGTGCCAGTTGTAGTCATGCTTCGGTCCGGAAGGATGGAGTCTGGCATAGGTCGGACGATGGTAGGTTTCCTGGAAGAGGATGTATGTACCGATATTTGCCTCTTTCAGCATTCGGTATTCTTTGATTGTGGTGGCGGCGATATTGACGTTCACCCGGCGGATGGCGCCGTTTCCGTCCTTGATGCTGTATATCTCCCTGATGGCGTCAATCACGTAGTCAATGGGACAGTTGACCGGGTCTTCACCAGCCTCCAGCGCCAGTCGCTTGTGGCCCAGGGATTCCATGATCTCCACTTCTTTGCTTATTTCCTCCATGGTGAGACGGTGGCGGAGCTGTTCCTTGTTGCTTCTCTTGTAGCCGCAGTAGACGCAGTTGTTGACACAGTGGCTGGAAAGATACAATGGGGCGAAGAGCACTACCCGTTTGCCGTAAATGGCCTCCTTGACCGCGGCCGCGGTGGCGTACATTTCCTTCAGCAGCTCCGGGTCACGAACTTCCAGCAGTACCGCCACTTCTCCGGCCGACAGGCCTTTATGTTCCGCGGCCTTGGCGATAATCCGGCGAACTTCGCTCTGGTCAAGGGCTTTTGACCCGGCTTCCTCAAGAAGCCTCAGGATAAGGCCGTCGTCGATGAAAGAATCGGATGTTCGTTGTTTTTCGTCAATCATGTCAATTTTCCTCCAGTAAGGTTTTGGCGGTGAGGGCCGATTTCACCGTGATGCCCGGGATGTTGCCCAGCTTGCCGGTCATGGCTCCGACTTCATCGGTGGTCCCTTCGATAATGAGGGCGATGACGCCCACGTTGGAGTCGTGCCTTGGAACGCCCATCCGGCCGACAATGATGTGTCCGTAATTGCTGATAATGGTGTTTATCTTGTCCGTAACCTTTTTCGGGTTTTCAATTACGATTCCGACAACACCGATCCGCTTGCCCATACGCTGTCCCTCCTCGCGGTTCCTGAAAATAAAAAGCCTTCTTCTGCGCAGGGCAAAAGAAGGCATAAATTACCGCTTGGTTAATTTCGCTATCCTTTGCGCAGGCTTTGCCCTTGCTTGCAGATTACGACTTTTGTGTTCCTTCAAAGCAGGTCCGGTCAGCGCCGTCCCGTTTTGTCAGAATCAGATATCACTTATACACCACTTTTTGCCGGATGGGAAGGGGAAGTGAAAATTTTTTTCGTCCCGGACATGATGTCCGGAGAAAGGTGCCGCGCGGCGCAATGTCATCTGCGGAACTGTTACCAGCCCGGAAAACAGTGAAGAAGGTAAAGAACAGGTTTTGCAGACCTCGGGTGGAGACAGGATGTTCGCGGTAATGCCGGGCGGAACGACGAACTGGCTGGGACTGGAAAAAGGAAAAGAAGCGTGCGTGTTTTGCGAGGTAAACAAGATTCGTCAACAAAAATGATTCGGATCATTTTGGAGTAACTGCTGCTTAAGGAAGGCAAGGATGCTTTTGTAACCCTCGTCGTCTTCTTTTCTGAGGGCCGCTTCTATCAGTCATCGGCGCCTGGATATTTGAGCAGGCGATTGATTTTGTCGGTACGACCGACGCGATGCAATTTGAGGTGTGTCCGTCCGGCCATATCGCCGACCGGCGTTTTTCTCGGATACCTGACAAAGAAGTAGTCCGTTATCTCTCCATCAACGACAAACCACTCCTTCCCCAGGGAATCATCTTCTATTACATATTCATGCTGATCAACGAATTTTCTGTTTCTCAAATCCCTTACATTGAAGACATGCTCTTTGTCCGGATTGTTCGACAACCATGTGGCAAAGGCAACTTCATCTTTATCAAGGCTTCGGAAGGCTCCCTTTACAAGCTCAATGTACCGGGTTTGAGAACAGTCTTCAGGCACATTGGGGGAATAGGAGCAGTCGCGCTCAATCACTTTATACAGGCCCAACGGCAGTTGATCCGGTCGGAGAAGGATATAAGTGTCAGGTCTACACATTGACAATTCTCAATCGTTCCTTTAGCCCCTGGATTATTTTTCTGATTTCCGCATCGTTAGTTATCTTCTGTTCAAACCTCTTACTGATCTGTGACACTGCAGACTCGCCGACGCCAAATCGATCTCCTATCTCCTTAAGTCGTGCGCCGCTGTATCTGTGACATAAATAGATAATTGCCTTGTCCATAATTCGTCCTTCACCGAATTTACTTCTGCATTCTTGCATAATTTCATCCAGTGACAAACGTCTGATGATTTTTCTCAATTCAGGCAGATTCCGGTCAGTTCCCTTTTCGCGGAGATATTTCCCCTCGATTTCCGCTATGAATTCCGCACTGCCAAGTATGGCCGCGGTAATGGAGCGCTCCTGCGGACTGGCACACTCCCTGCCCAAGGAATCATTGACAAAGCTTTTGTATTTATTCCCCGCTTTCTTGGGGTCTTTACCGAAATAGCCTAATATGAAATTCGTCTTCAACCACCCTCGTGGTGGACACATCCCGATGTATGACTGGTAGCTTGACCACTGGAACTCTTCAGGTTTTGAGACGATTCCGACCCGTACCGGGTTTAAGTGTATATATCTTGATAATTCTGCTGCATAGGCATCGGCTTCAACAAGAATTGCCTTGTATCTGCCCTGAAACAGATGCCCCGACCTCTTTCTCTTTGCATTGAAGTAGTTTGTGTAAGCGCCGTTTATGTGGCGCATAATCTGCGATAGATTGCCTCCAGGTGTCTCGACAAACAGGTGATAGTGGTTGCTCATAAGGCAATAGACATGGATCGTCGCCCCGTATCGCGTTGTTGACGATTCAAGATACTCCAGAAACTTCTCACGGTCCCTCTGGCTCTTGAATACGTCCTTCTGCTCGTTCCCACGCGCTGTTATGTGATAAAATGCCCCTGGATACTCGATCCTTAACGGCCTTCCCATCTCCGTTCTCCTTTGATGCTGTGGTATCCCGACAGATCGAAGCATAACAAAAGATGTTTATTTGTCAATGTGTAGACCTGACACCTAATTTTACCG
>DASRZQ010000070.1:0-26353 GCA_035686205.1 Geobacteraceae bacterium | reverse complement strand
GGAATGTTTACTCCTTTTTTGCATCAATCCGGCATTTTCCCGAAATGTTAAGTTGTTTCCGTACCGGCCCCCAATAAACATTATTTATGGCTCAAGCTGCAGGCAAAAGTGCCGATAATAAGTACAGATGGGCGTTTTAATTAAGAATAAAGGCAACCCGGTCGAACATGAGGAATTCCTGAAGTGAACCGGAAAACGGAACCGAGGAGGCGGCCATGCCAACCATGTTGACAATCGAATGCGTATTTTGCGGGAGGCTGATGGGTGAGAATGACGGCATGGGCTGCAGCGGCGCGACATCGAGTATATGTCCGGAGTGCGTAGTCAGGTATTATCCGGATTATGCGGAAGAACTTTTATCGGTATATCCCGAGTCTCCCTCTGGAAAAGCAGGGAAATTCCGCTTGGCGTAATCAGTTTATGTGATCGAATCAAAAATTTCCCGCGAATTTATTTCCAATAAGAGGGCCCTTCCGTATTTCCAGGGAGTGCCCTCGGCCCAAATCGCGACGTAACATATTCCGCGCGTCGTTTCCCTCTTAATCGCGCTTATCGAAAAACGGTCTTCTCTCAATCAGAGGCGTTTCTTCAGGCGATATATACAAAAAGAATAAATAGTTTTGAAACTTGTTGCGGAAAGTGGTAATTTCCCATGCAGCGGATCCATTTTTCATAAAGAGGGAGCATTCAGGTATTTTATGCGCAGATCAAGGAAAAGGATCGAGGTTGCCGGGACCGTTTCTTTGAGAAAAACCGATATGGAATTTCTTGGAAGCGACAGGATCGCCCTGCTGGAGAAGATCGATGAATTCGGCTCGATTACCAGGGCTGCCAAGGCGGTCGGGATCAGCTACAAGACGGCTTGGGACACGATTAACGAGATAAACAACATTTCGGAGAAGCCGCTATTCATCCGCACTACGGGGGGGAAATCGGGGGGCGGCACCAGTCTTACCGATGAGGGAAGGGATGTCATTCGCACCTACCGGATCATCCAGGAGGAGCACGAGAAATTTCTGACAAACCTCGAAGACAAGATGGGCGATGTCAACGCCGACAGCCTCAGCAAGATCATCAACAAAATCTCGAAGCAGGCAAGCGCGAGAAATATACTATCCGGGATAGTCGTGAAAATCGTCAGGGGTGAAGTAAAGTCTGAGGTTACACTTGCCCTGAAAGGCGGCGATCCTGTCGTGGCCATGATCACCAACGAAAGCGTGGCTTCTCTCGGTCTTATCGAGGGGAGCGACGCCTACGCTATCGTCAAGGCGGGCTCGGTGATCATCGGTGCGGGGCAGGATGAATACAGGGTCAGCATACGGAACAAACTTCCCGGCAGGATCACCGATATAACAAGAGGCTCCGTCAACACCGAAGTGAATGTCGAAGTGTCGGGAAGAAACACGATGAGCGCGGTGATAACCAACCACTGCGCCGAAAGCCTGGGACTCAAAGTGGGTGAACGGGTTTGCGCCATGTTCAAGGCGTCGAGTGTCATACTCGGGGTCGGTTGACGGTTCTTCAATAAAATCGAATTGAACAAAAATCGTCTTGACAGGTAATGGTTGTCATGTGGTAACCTTATATGCATGAACGAACGAACGATCATGCATATCGATATGAATGCTTTTTTTGCGTCCATCGAGCAGCAATCCAATCCTGCCCTGCGCGGCAAGCCCGTTGCCGTCATAGGCTCCGCCGGACGGACGGTCATTACCACCGCTTCCTACGAAGCGCGCGCGTATGGCGTCAGGACGGGCATGAACGTGTGGCAGGCCCGGCAGAAGTGCCCGCATATAATCCTCGTAATCGGCAATAACCGCAAGTATACCTGGACCTCGTCACGTATCGTCAAATTGATGCTGCAGTTTACTCCGCTGGTGGAGGTGTTCAGCATCGACGAGGCTTTTCTTGATGTGTCCGGCTCCCTCACCCTTTTTACCGGCGCCGAAAGGATTGCCTACCTTCTGAAGGTTCAGATCAGGCGCCATTTCGGAATCACGTGTTCCATCGGTGTTGCCCCGAACAAGATGCTGGCGAAACTGGCTTCGGAGATGAAGAAACCGGACGGGCTGACCGTTATCCGGCCCGAAGAAGTCACGCCGGTCCTGGAACGCACGCCCGTAAAGGACCTCTGCGGGATCGGCCCGAAGACGGCGAGGCAGCTAGCCCTTTACGGGATAAGGACCTGCGGTGAACTGGGCCGGTTTCCGGTCGATATTCTCCGCAAACGCTTCGGTATCGTCGGTGAACGCCTCAACCTGATGGGCAGGGGAATCGACGATTCGCCGGTCATTCCCTCCGAAGAAGCCGAAGAAGTCAAGTCGGTCGGCCATTCGATGACGCTGGATAGGGATATCGAGGACAGGAAGGAAATCCTGAGGTTTCTGCTTCAGCTTTCGGAGATGGTCGGCCGGAGGGCCAGGCGATACAACGTGCGGGGAAAGACGGTTACCCTTTCCATCCGGTACGCGGACTTCGATACATGGGCGGGAAGGCAGGAGACTCTGCCGGATTATATCAACCGGAGTGCCGACATCTACAGGGCCGCGGCCGATATCCTGGAATCACTGGTTCTCGCTCAGCCGGTAAGACTGCTCGGGGTGAGGCTGAGCAACCTCGGCGGCGAATCCGGCCAGCTTCCGCTGTTCGGGGAAGACCGCAAAAAGACGTTGCTGGTGGAGGCGATGGACAGGGTAAACGACAGGTACGGGAGTTTTTCGGTGACATTCGGCAGCCTGCTGGACGGGGAAAAAGACGGGCGAGGGGAAAGCCGTGTTATCTCGCCGGCATGGCGGCCGGCCGGCATCAGGCATGTCGACGTCAAGTAAAACGAAAGGGCGGGAATTTCCCGCCCTTTTTTGACCGTCTAAACATGGCCAGTTCAGTAATTACTTTTTCAGGTTATAGAAGACGTCTTTTCCCCGGAAAACGGCCACGGTGTCCAGTTCGTCCTCGATGCGCAGCAGTTGGTTGTATTTGCAAACCCTGTCGGTGCGGCACATCGAGCCGGTCTTGAGCTGGCCGGAATTGACCGCCACTGCGAGGTCAGCCAGGGTGGTGTCTTCGGTTTCGCCGGACCGGTGAGAAATGACGGTCGTATAGCCGGCGCGCTTGGCCGTCTCTATTGCGTCGAGCGTCTCGGTGAGGGTGCCGATCTGGTTGAGCTTGATCAGGATGGAATTGGCGATGCCTTTTTCTATCCCTTCGCGCAGAATCTTCGTATTGGTGACAAAAAGGTCGTCCCCGACCAGCTGGATTCTTTTGCCGAGCCTGTCGGTCAGCATTTTCCAGCCGTCCCAGTCGTTTTCGGCCATTCCGTCCTCAATGGAAATGATGGGATACTTGTTGACCAGGTTTTCATAGAAATCCACGAGCTGTTCCGGAGTTTTTTCCGGCTGTGGCTCGTTTTCCAGATAATAATTGCCGTCCTTGAATAGCTCCGAAGACGCCACATCAAGGGCAAGCAGGACGTCTTCACCGGGCTTGTAGCCCGCTTTCTCGATCGCTTCCACTATTACCTGCAGGGCTTCCTCGTTGGATTTCAGGTTGGGCGCAAAGCCGCCCTCATCGCCGACTGAAGTATTGTATCCCTTCTTCTTGAGGACGCTTTTCAGGGTGTGGAATATTTCGGCGCCCATCCTCAGCGCTTCGGCGAAACTTTTTGCACCGGCCGGCATTATCATGAATTCCTGTATATCCACGTTGTTGTCTGCATGGGCGCCGCCGTTGAGTATATTCATCATTGGCAGGGGCAATTCCTTGGCGTTGACGCCTCCGATGTACTGGTACAGGGGAAGGCCGATTTCCTCGGCCGCTGCCCTTGCCACGGCGAGCGAAACCCCGAGAATGGCATTCGCGCCGAGATTGCTTTTGAATTCCGTGGCGTCGAGCTGCAGCATTTTGCGGTCTATGCCCACCTGGTCGGTGGCCTCCATGCCGATGATATGTTCGGCAATCTGGCTGTTGACATTGTTTACCGCCTTGAGGACACCTTTTCCCATGTAGCGGGATTTATCGCCGTCCCTGAGTTCCAGGGCTTCGCGTTCTCCGGTTGAAGCCCCGGAAGGAACCGCGGCCCGTCCCATGACACCGGACTCGAGAAACACTTCCACTTCCAGTGTCGGGTTTCCCCTCGAATCGATTATTTCCCTGGCGTAAATTTCAGCGATTTCACTCATTGTCGACTCCTTGCGATGGAATTATTGAACGGCAGGCCGTCGGACCTGGAAACAATTCTTTATATACCACACTTTAAAATAAATGGAGCAGAAATTAATTTTACCATGACTAAAAACATGGATATGAAATCTGTTTTCACGTGCTTTTCGGGAGCTATGAATTGCCAGGAATCCAATGTTTATTTCACACTGTTTAAGTTGACATCGGCCGGCGATAAAAGATATATTTAAAAGTTGAAAAATCCGGGTCAAAACTGATGAGAGCGGGTATCTCCCGAAGTTTCCGCATAAGACGAAAAACGCATGACAAAAGGAATAAATATTTCGATGCCGAATGACCAGGCGGGTAAGGAAAACAGCGAAAAAAAACCGATAACATTGAGCGTGAAGCACTATTTCAGTTCCGTGGCGGACCGATTGGGCGACAGGCAAAACGGAAAGTCTTTCCGCATAATTCTCCTTATCTTAACATCGCTGCTCCTTACGCTGATTATTGTTCCGGGCCAGCAGTTTATCGGGTCCAGGTTCAATCCGGGGGATATAGCTCCGACGAATATCAAGGCCACTCAGGGATATCTGCTTGAAGACCGTGTCCTGACCGAAAAAAAACGCGCGGCCGCGATTTCTTCTGTTCCATACGTCTATAATTACTATCCGAACCAGGCTAAAGAACTGACCGGGCGGTTCGAGCGGGCATTTGCCCTGATTTCCGAGGGAGCGCAGGGAAAGCAGGCGGATAACGGCGAAAGCCTGCAGAGATCGGTCGGCGAAGCGCTTGGCTGCAGCGTGACTAATGCCGAAATTAACGCGATGGAGAGAATGGGATCGGGAGACTCCGCGCTTTCGGGTGTCGACAGGATCCTGACCATTGTTTACGGGCGGAGGGTGGTTGCTGACAGGAAGCTGTTTTCCGCCGACAGAAACCACGGTATCGTGGTAATCGACACCAATAACGGGAAAATCGCGGATACCGCCGATGCCGGAAAATCGATAATTGATGTGGAGGAAGCCGGCAAGATCATATTGAAGTCGGATCTTCACGGAGCCCACGGCAATCGCGATTCGTCGATTCTGAAGGGTTTGCTCGTCAAGGCATTGCGGCCTAACCTTGTCTTTGACCGTGACGCCACGGATAAAAAGAAACGTGAAGCGGGAGAGGCCGTGCGTCCCGTTCTTTTCCAGGTGAAACGCGGGGAGATGATTGTCCGGGAAGGCGAGCGGATTTCCGAAGAGCAGGCCCTGAAGCTGAATAATATTTTTGAAACCAGGCAGGGAATGAACAAGGTTTTTTCGGGAATCGGCATCTTCGGACTTATTCTCGTCATCTTCTATTTCCCTTTCCGGTTCGGTCAGAAGAACATCAGGAAGTTCAACCTGAACGGCAAGGATCTCCTGCTGCTGTCCTTGATTACAGTCGCCATATTTCTCGCACTGAGAATTTCCCACAACGTTTCGGCCGCGCTGGGGTTGATCTTTCCGAATATCGATACCAACGACTATTTTTACCTGCTGCCGTTCGCCGCGGGTCCGATGCTGGTGAGGATTATTCTCAACTCCGAGGTCGCACTGGTTTATTGCGCGGCCTGTGCCCCATTGCTTGGAATAATGTTCAACGACAGCCTTACTGTCGTGATCTACGCTTTGCTGGGTGGGGTGATCGGCGCTCACGGCGTGCGGCAATGCAAGGACAGGGGGACAATTTATACTGCCGGCCTGAAAGTGAGCGTCGTGAACCTGGCTCTGGCCGTGCCGTTCCAGATCCTGAACGATACGATGCTTACAATGCAGATCGTTTATGTAGTTATTTTCGCATTTATCGGCGGCCTGGCCAACGCGCTTATCGTTTCGGGAACCATACCGATACTGGAAACGGTGTTCCAATATACTACCGATATCAAGCTGCTGGAACTGTCCAACCTGAACTCACCGATCCTGCGGGAACTAATGATACGGGCACCCGGTACTTATCACCACAGCGTCATGGTCGGCAACCTTGTAGAAGCCGCCGCCGAGGCCATAAACGCCAATCCGCTGCTGGCAAGAGTGGCCGCCTATTATCATGATATCGGCAAGATAAGCAAACCGCTCTATTTCATAGAGAATATCAGGGGAGTGGAAAACAAGCATGACAAGCTGACGCCGAACATGAGTTCCCTGATCCTCATTTCGCATGTGAAGGAAGGCGCCGAGCTCGCCAGGGACAAGCGGCTCGGCCGGCCGATTGTCGATATAATCAAACAACACCACGGAACCGCTCTCATCAAATATTTCTACCAGAAGGCCAAAACACATGACACCCCGGACTCCCCCCCTCTGGATGAAACGGATTTCCGCTATCCCGGGCCAAAACCGCAGACACGCGAGGCCGCGCTAGTTCTCCTTGCAGACTGCGTGGAAGCCGCATCGAAGACCTTGACCGACCCGACTCCGGCTCGAATCCAGGGAATGGTTCAGAAGATCATTAATAATATTTTCATAGACGGCCAGCTGGAAGAATGCGAGATGTCCCTGAAGAACCTGCACGAAATAGCCAAAAGCTTCAACTGCGTCCTGTCCGGCATTTATCATCAGAGAATCGATTATCCCGAGCCGGTGTACAAAGTCAGCGAGAGGAAAAAGAACGGTGAAAGTACTGATAGAGAACAGGCAAAGGCGTCACCGGATAGCTCGGGCCGAACTGAAAAAAGCGGCGGAGACGATCTTAAGCGCCTTGGGATTTCGAAATAGCGAGCTGTCCGTTACCATCGTCGGGGACAGGAGCATACGCGGCATCAACAGACAATACCTGGGCAAGGACAGGCCGACCAATGTCATCTCTTTTTCCATGCGTGAAGGGGCCTATGGGGAACTCAACCCCGATATCCTCGGCGATGTGGTTATTTCGGCCGATACCGCTTTCCGGGAAGCCGAAGAAGGGGAGACGACGTTCAATTCCAGGCTTGTTTTCCTTCTGCTGCACGGTATTCTTCATTTGGCGGGTTATGACCACGAAAGAAGCGGGCCGGATGAAGCCAGGAAAATGAAAAGAAAAGAACAAAAACTTTTTGCGATGCTGGAGGATGAAGGGTTGACATGAGGGCGGGTCGCGTACCCGCCCGAGTTTTTTTGACAGCGTCTGAACCGGATCACGAATGAAACCGACAAGATTTATTGATTCCATAAACTGCGCCATCGAAGGCATCCTGTATGCCGCGAAAACGCAAAAGCACATGAGAAACCATTTTCTCACGGCGATTGCCCTGCTGCTGGCGCTGCTCGTGATGAGGGTTTCGGCGCTTGAATTCACCCTGATAGCGATTTCAGTATCCTTCGTGCTGTTCGCCGAACTGGTCAATACCGCCATAGAGGTTGTCGTCGACTTGGTATCGCCGGAATTCCACCCGCTTGCGAAACTGGCCAAGGATGTTTCGGCGGGTGCCGTGCTGATTGCCACCATTGGCGCAACGGTAATGGGCTATCTGATACTGTCGCGTTATTTATTTCCGGTTTACAAAGAGGCGCTGGGCATGATAGGACCCCCTACGCAGACGGCGATGATCGTCTCGATGCTTATCGTTATTATTACGGTCGTAATACTGAAATCCCTCGCGGGAAAAGGCACGCCGCTCGAAGGGGGGATACCGAGCGGCCATTCGGCAATGGCATTTTCCATTGCCACCATTGTTTCGCTAACGACGACAGACCCCGTAAGCTCGGTGCTGACGCTGGCGCTGGCAGTCATGGTCAGCAATTCCAGGCTCGTGATGCGCCTGCATACCCTCAGGGAAGTCATTTTCGGCGCAATATTGGGAACCGTGCTGACACTTGGCGTGATGCTGATGTTTAAATACTTTACCTGAATCCGTGATGCCTTCACGCCTTCGTCTGCGCAGAGCGCGTCGGTTTTTTGCATCCCCGTGAGATGAGGCTGTCTGACGAAGTTCACGCGGTGTAACAGGTGTGAAACGGTGTCAGCGGCGTTTAAACCCCGGCATTCTGCTTGCCTCGGCGTTCAGGCGTCAAGGATTAAGGCTTTACATAAGCTGGCGGATGATATATTTAAAAATAATTAAATAAAAAAATAAATTAATGTTCGGAGGAATAAAATAATTGGAAGAAGGTCCTAAAAAAAGGCCTGGTTTAATTGAAGTGCTCGGTCGCTTTCTGGGCGGCAGGAAAAAAATTACTGAGGAAGAAATACAGGAAGTAATGGCCGCAGGCGAAGAAGAAGGACTGATCAACGAAGAAGAGAATGCGATGATCCGGTCCATTCTCGAATTAAGGGATACGGTGGTTCGCGAAGTTATGGTTCCCCGGACCGACATGGCATGCATAAGCAGCGACGCGGCCGTCAACGAGACCCTAAGTGCGATTATCGGCTGCGGGCATTCCCGCATGCCGGTGTATGAAAATACGACGGACAACATAATAGGCGTACTGTATGCAAAGGATTTACTCAAATACTGGGGGATGGATGCTTCATCGGTTCAAGTGAAAAACATCATGCGCGCTCCGTATTTTGTGCCGGAGACGAAAAACCTGGAGGAGCTGCTTCAGGAGTTCAAGCGAAAAAGGGTTCACCTGGCCATAGTAATCGATGAATACGGCGGCACTTCCGGCTTGGTAACCATTGAGGACTTGCTGGAGCAGATTGTCGGCGACATCCAGGACGAGTATGACCTTGAGGAAGAGTGGATAGTCAATGACCCTGATGGATCCCTGGTGGTGGACGGGAGGCTTCCCGTCGAAGACCTGGAAGACCAGACCGGTGTAGAAATCGAAAGGGAGAAATTCGATACCGTAAGCGGATTGATATTTCATCTGACCGGCCGCATACCTGATACAGGCGAAGAAATCGACGGGGGGAATATCCGACTGGTCATCCTGGATGCCGATGAGCGTAAAATAAGGAAGGTGCGGGTTATCAAGAAATCAGAAGAAACGGAGGAAGCGAAAGAATAGTGGACTATTCCAGATTCGGTTTGCCAGATTTCGCTGGACTGAAAAAACGTGACTACCTGCTGGCCATGCTGTCCGGGGCGCTTCTTGCCGCTGCTTTCCCAAAACCGGAATTGTCGTTCCTTGCCTGGTTCGCATTCGTCCCGCTCCTGCTTGCGGCAGGACGAAAAAGCCCCGGCAAAGCCCTGAAGCTCGGTCTTGCAGCCGGCATTGTCGCATATGGCGGTATTCTGTACTGGATAAACATTGTTGTTACAACATATGGCAAACTTCCCATGGCGGTCAGCATTATAGTTTTTCTGTTGCTGGCGGGCTATCTCGCGGCCTATGTCGGCTTGTTCATGTACCTTGTCAGGAAAGGGGAAGAAAAGGGAATTCCGACGGTCATTTTATTCCCGGTCCTGTGGGTGGGCCTGGAATACCTGCGTTCGTTTCTATTGACCGGCTTCCCGTGGGCAAGCCTCGGATATTCACAGTACAATTTTCTGCCGCTCATCCAGATAGCCGACATTACGGGAGTTTATGGACTGAGTTTTCTCATTGCTCTCTCCAATATCACCGCCTACCTGGTAATAAAGAGACTGGTTAAAAAAGAACCCGGAATTCATCCAGGAAAAGCCGCCGTTTTTTTTCTTGTCCTTTTCGCTCTTGCCCTGGCATATGGATACAAGGCACTCGACAGACCCGAAAACGGAACCTCGATGAAAGTTGCCCTGATCCAGGGAAACATTGACCAGTCCATAAAGTGGGACCCGGCTTTTCAGGAGGCTACCGTTGCCATCTATGAAAGGCTTACCCGGCTTGCGGGCGCTTCCGGGGTCGATCTCGTGGTCTGGCCGGAAAGCGCGGCGCCTTTTTATTTCCAGGATGAGGAAAAGTACGCCTCCAGGATCAAAAAACTCGCCGAGTCGCTTAAAGCCTATATGGTCGTGGGGAGCCCGGCCTATGACAACGACCCGGGGGGTGTCAAATTCCGCAACAGCGCTTATCTCATATCACCGCGAGGGGAAGTCGCCGGCAGAAGCGACAAAATACACCTGGTTCCTTTCGGAGAATATGTCCCGCTCGCGAAGCTCCTCCCCTTTGTCCATAAACTGGTTGTGGGAGTTGGTGATTTTTCTCCCGGTGACAAGGTGGATCCTCTGCCGGTCGGAAAGGGCAAGATCGGCATCCTGATATGCTTTGAAGGTATTTTCCCCGAATTATCGCGCAGCTACGTTCAGGCCGGAAGCCGCCTTCTGGTAAATATAACGAATGACGCATGGTATGGAAGGTCTTCCGCGCCCTACCAGCATCTTTCGATGACCGTGTTCCGTGCCGTCGAAAACAGGGTTCCGCTGGTCCGGGCCGCAAACACCGGGATAACAGCGATTATTGACGACAAAGGACGGATAACAAGCAGCACGCCGCTGTTCCAGGAAGCCTTCCTGACCGGCGAGGTACGCCTCGGGTCGGGTGATTCCCTGTACAGCCGTTACGGAGACGTTTTTTCGAAATTCTGTCTGATACTGTCCGCCATATTGGTTTTGATGGCATTTGCAAGAAAAAAACAAACGAAGAGAGGAAAAATCTATGTTTAGAGAAGAAGTTGCCAGAGCGGCATCCCTGGAGGAAAGAATAAAAAAATTACGGGGGTCCCTTTGACATAGACGGAAAGCGTGAAGATATCCTGGAAATGGAGGCCAGAATCGCGTCTCCGGGGTTCTGGGATATGGGGGAGGAAGCACAGAAGGTCCTGAAAGACAGGACGGCCATCGAAAAGATCATAGACTCGTGGGACAGACTCTGCCGGCAGCTGGATGACATTAAGGTACTCATCGAATTGGGGGAAGAGGCGGAGGATGAAGAAACCCTTTCGGAAGTGAATGGTCTGAATGACGAGCTGGAAAAGGGAGTCGGTCAGCTGGAATTCCGGAAAATGCTTTCCGGCCCGCATGACAGAAACAACTGTTTCGTCTCCATCAATGCCGGCGCCGGAGGCACCGAGGCCCAGGACTGGGCTGAAATGCTGCTGCGCATGTACCTGCGTTATTGCGAACGAAAAGGATGGAAGACCGATATTACGGATTACCAGCAGGGGGACGAGGCGGGAGTGAAAAGCGTCACCTTCACGGTAAACGGCGAATACAGCTGCGGTTACCTGAAGGCGGAAGCCGGAATACACAGGCTGGTCCGCATCTCACCCTTCGACAGCAATGCGCGGAGGCATACTTCTTTTGCGTCCCTGTTCGTTTTCCCTGAGATAGAAGACGATATCGACGTGAAAATTGTGGAAACAGACCTTCGCATTGACACTTATCGTTCTGGAGGAGCGGGCGGGCAACACGTCAACGTTACCGATTCCGCGGTGCGGATTACCCACATTCCGACGGGAATAGTCGTGGCATGTCAGAACGAACGAAGTCAGCATATGAACAAGGCGACCGCCATGAAAGTATTGCGCGCAAAACTGTTTGAGCGGGAGCTGGAGGAGCGTGCCGCGAGGGCCGCCGAACTTGGCGGGGAGAAGAAAGAGATAGGATGGGGCAGCCAGATCCGCTCTTACGTTCTCCATCCTTACCGGATGGTAAAAGACCTGCGCACCGGTGTCGAGAGCGGAAATCCGGATGCGGTGCTTGACGGTGATCTTGATGAATTCATTGTTGCATATCTTATGGGAGTCCGCAGGGGAGACAAGGAGATAACGGATTGATTCTGATGAGAATTTTTATAATGGTTGCTTTAACAGTTACGGTTTCCGTTGTTACGGCAAGGACGGAAACCGGGTCCGGAATTTCGAAGATAGGTTATTCAATCCAGGTTGGAGCGTTTACCGATGTCCGGAATGCCGAAAGATTGACCGCCAAGCTGCAGGAAAAAGGCATTGAAGCATTTTACTTCAAGCGGGAGAACGGATTCTACGCGGTCAGGTTTGGTGATTTTCCCCGTCGCGACGAAGCCCGGAAGGAGGCGAAAAGGCTTGTTTCCGATCAGATTATCAGCTCCTATTTCATAGCTCCGCCTCAGATTACCGCGAAAGAACACTGGAAGCGGGACAACGACAGCAAGAAACCGGTTGAAAATACAAAAAAAGACACAGAAATGGGGTTCATAGCGGCAAGGACCGCGGAAAGATTTGTCGGAATTCCCTACCGCTGGGGGGGGAACACGGTTGTTGACGGAATGGATTGCAGCGGTTTTGCCAGGGCCGTATATAATCTGTGCGGTGTAAATATCCCCCGCACTTCCGCCGAACAATTCAGGATCGGGCAGAAAGTTGACAGGGATGACTTGAAAGACGGTGATCTGGTGTTTTTCGGCAGCTCGGAAAACCAGATTACCCACGTTGGCATTTACGTGGGTAACAGCCGTTTTGTACATGCGCCCAAGAGGGGCGAAGATATCAAAATTTCAACCCTGAGCGACAACGGCTTCAGCAAGAGATTCATGGGTGGCAGGAGATATTTTTGAGCGCGGATTTCTGAGGCAGGTGTAAGTAACGCGTATGATTTCCGCATTGGAATAAGTGATCCATTGAATGCTGCAATGTTATCGCTACCATGGAGAGAGACGTGAACAGGTCAATATTCATGCAATTCTCGAAATAACAATATTGTCTCCAATCTTTCAAAAGTTACAGTACCAGTTTAAAAACTAATTTATAACATAATAATATATGGAGTATTTTTATGGCTTTTATAAAACCGTTTAAGGCGCTGAGACCGGGGGAGAAATTTGCCGAAAAAGTCGCGGCTTTGCCTTATGACGTAATGAGTATTGCCGAGGCGCGGGAGATGTCACAGGGGAATCCTTATTCGTTTTTGCATGTCTCAAGGCCTGAAATCGATCTTTCAAACGAAGTGGACAACTATTCTGCAGCCGTATATGAAAAGGGGAGGGAAAACCTTCGCACGATGATCCGGGAAGGTATCCTGGTAAAAGAAAATACGGAATGTTATTACGTGTACAGACAAATAATGGGTGATGTTCTGCAGACCGGTCTCGTCGCATGCGCCAGCGTTGACGACTATCTGAGCGGAGTGATTAAAAAGCATGAACTGACGCGTCCCGACAAGGAAGAAGACAGGGTCAGACATATCGACTATCTGAACGCAAACGATGAGCCGGTTTTTTACACATACAAAAGCGATCCGGCCATCAGCGGCATTATCACCGAAATAACCGGGGGCGATCCCGTTTACGATTTCACCACCGATGACGGGGTCAGGCACACGTTGTGGATGGTCGACGAGCAAAAAATAATCGACGAACTGACCTCGAGGTTTGCCACAATAAAAACACTGTACGTGGCCGACGGTCATCACAGGAGCGCAGCGGCCAGCCGCGTCCGGGAAATCAGGAAAACGGGAAATCCGGGACATACCGGTCACGAAGAATATAATTATTTTCTCACGGTGATTTTCCCGGACAGCGAACTTAACATTATGCCGTACAACAGGGTGGTGAAGGACCTGAACGGGCTGAAAATAACAGAATACATGACGAGGCTTGCAGAAAAGTTTTCGGTCACGCCAATGGGCCGCGGTTTTGCGCCGGGCCGACAGCATCAGATGGGGATGTATCTGGACGGCAAATGGTACCAAATCATTCCGAAACATGGCTCATTCAATGAAAATGATCCTGTTTCGCGGCTGGATGTATCCATTCTCCAGGACAATCTTTTAAGCCCGATTCTGGGCATACGTAACCCGAGGACCGACCAGAGGATTCAATTCGTGGGCGGAATTCGCGGCATGCTTGAGCTTGAGAGACTGGTGGACAGCGGCAAATACCGGGTTGCATTTTCTTTGTACCATACTTCGATTAATGAGCTTATGGATCTTGCCGATGCCGGGAAAATCATGCCTCCGAAATCGACGTGGTTCGAGCCGAAGCTGCGTAGCGGACTTTTTATTCACGAACTTGTGTAAATATCTGAATCCGTGACGCCTTCACGTCTTCGTCTGCGCGGAACGCCTCGGTTTTGCGTGGTCCGTATCCGGTTTCCGTTATCCGTAAAGTCATTTCCACGGACACGGACCACGGTCACGGGCTACGGATAAACCCCGGCATTCCGCTTGCCTCGGCGTTCAGGCTTCTCGGATTCAGGTTAAGAATAAAAAGCTTCCGTTTTAATTTCAGCAGACTTGCCAAAAAGGAAGGTTTAAGGAAGGTTTACCGGCTTATTGACGAATGTTTTCTGCAATGTGGCGGATTGACGCATCCGATGTGTTGTCGACGTCAGTCCGCGTGAGGAGGGGGGAATGAGAACATTAATTTTGGCTTTGTTTGTCTTGGCTGTTGCGTCACAGTCAATGGCGGGCGAGAAAACGGTAACGTATTTCCTGGACGGGGCTAAAGTAACCTGTGAAACGGCTTTCGATGGCGGTTATGCTGAGGTTCGGCTGCCAGGAGGATTGGTGGCCGACTCCATACGCATTATGCCGCAGTCCGGTGTCAGTATTGATAAATTGGAGCTGAATATTATACCGAAGGGGACGAAAACAAAAAAAGAGATCGTCTCGCTTGAGGAGCGGAAAAATCTGCTGCAGGACAGGTTGAAAGCTCTTGAAACCAGGGAGGAAATATTTACGGCTGCCGCCAAGTCCCAGAGTGGACGCTCCCCAAGGAAGACGAAGAACGACCCTGAACCGATGGCGAATATTCGCAAGGGTACCGAATTTGCCATAAGCCAGCTGGAATCAGTATATGCAATGCGCAGAAAATCCGAGCAGGAACTTGCGTCGCTGGAAAACAGATTGTCCGCGCTTAGGGGAACCAATGGCGCCGAAGAATCAGTTTGCAGAATATGGTTTTCCGGGAAAAAAGGACGCGCTCGCATATCGTATCTGGTATCAAATCTTTCCTGGCAGCCGGTTTACGATTTCCGTCTGAACGGTAACGGTCGCGCGGCAATAATCATGCGCGCCGTTTTTTCTTATTTTGGTAAAAATACTTCGGCTTTCATTGTCCAGTCAAAAATGTTCGATGTTGATGGCAATACCGCGGTGGCGAAGTCTATTTCGAAACCATACGGCAAGATAGCCGAATTTTCGTTTCCTGTTGAAAAAGAGACGGTGCTTCCCGGTCCGGTCGACTCCCTGAAATTTACCGTCAATAACGATACGGACCGGCATTTACCAGCCGGATATGCCTACTGTTACCTGCATGGCGAGTATCTTGGCGGCTTTTCATTTAAAGGGGCCGGACCCAGAGAGTCTGTAACCCTGTCCATCGGCAAAACCGCCGGTCAATGATCCGTAATTCAGCTGCGCTCGAAGTGGAATAGACCGATATTGCGGCTCTTTGCAGCCTTGCGGCATGCGGGTGCATGCTCCGAAATGAGGGCCTTTTTGCTTGATTAAATGGATGAAATGGGGTATTTTGCCAGTTTGTTACACCGGCCCGGCTAATGCCGGTTTTGAAAGGAAGGTCTATTGTTTTGGAAGAAATAAGTGAGCTGTCGTTACAGAGAAGAAGAAAAGTTGATTCATTATGGGAAGAAGGGATAAATCCTTATCCCAACGATTTCAGGCCCGTTCACACTTCTGCCGATGTTTTCACGGCATACGGAAATGAACCGGAACTCCCGGACGACCCGGAGAGGTTTATGGTAGCCGGTCGCATCATGGCCCGGAGATCCTTCGGCAAGGCGGCTTTCATACAGATACAGGACCGCAGGGGCCGACTCCAGCTTTACGTGAGGAAGGATTCCATAGGAGATGATTCATATGCCGTTTTTGAAGAATATGACATAGGCGATATAGTTGGTGCGCAAGGGTACCCGTTCAGGACAAAGACAGGGGAATTGTCGCTGCACGTTGAAGGAATCAGGCTGCTGACCAAGTCTTTGCTGCCTCTGCCGGAAAAATTCCATGGACTGACCGATGTTGAAACGAGATACAGACAGCGCTACGTAGATCTGATAGTAAATCCGGACGTAAAAGAGGTATTTCTCAAGCGTGCTCGCATTATCAATCTCATCAGGGAATTCATGACGGTGCACGATTTTCTGGAAGTGGAAACGCCGATGATGCAGCCCATTCCGGGCGGGGCAACCGCGCGTCCGTTCGTAACTTACCACAATGCGCTCGACATGCAGCTTTATCTGCGTATTGCCCCCGAGCTTTACCTGAAAAGGCTTTTGGTCGGGGGGTTCGAAAGAGTATTCGAAATAAACCGAAACTTCCGCAACGAAGGCATTTCCATCCGCCACAATCCTGAATTTACCATGATGGAATTTTACCAGGCTTATGCCACCTATGAAGATCTGATCAAATATACGGAAGAAATGCTTTGTTACGTAGTAGAAAAACTGTTCGGCTCCCTGGATTTCACTTACCAGGGTTGCGATATCAGTTTTCAGCGTCCGTGGAAACGCCTGACGGTGAAAGAAGCCATTCTGGAATACGGCGATATAGATGCGAAATCTCTGGAAGACCGTGATCTTGCATACGCGTATGCGCAAAAATTGGGCCTTGATCTACCCGATGATATTGGATACGGAAAATTGATCATTGAGATCTTTGAGGAGGTCGCCGAAGAAAAGTTGATACAGCCGACATTCATCACTTCATATCCGACAGAAGTATCCCCGCTTTCCAGGAGGAGCGACAAAGACCCGGAAACGGTCGACCGTTTCGAACTGTTTATTTCCGGGCGCGAAATGGCAAACGCATTCTCGGAGCTGAATGACCCCGTTGACCAGAAGGAGCGCTTCCTTCTGCAGGTCGCCGAAAAGGAAAAAGGAGATGAAGAGGCGCATTACATGGACGAGGATTACATTCGCGCCCTCGAATACGGCATGCCGCCGGCTGCCGGTGAAGGCATCGGGATCGACCGGCTTGTCATGCTTCTGACTGATTCCCCATCGATCCGCGATGTGATTCTTTTTCCGCAACTCAGGAGAGAAGTGAAATAATGCCCTATGAGCTTTTTATAGGACTTCGTTACCTGAAGGCAAAAAGGAAATCGACATTCGTTTCGATTATTTCCTTTATTTCTATTGCCGGGGTAGCTCTCGGCGTAACCGCTCTTATTGTCGTTCTGTCGGTAATGACCGGTTTCGAGGAAGACTTGAAGGGAAAGATCCTCGGCACCAATGCCCACGTGGTGGTGTTGAAGAGCGGCGGTGAAATCCAGGATTATCAGAAAGTGATGAAAGAGCTGATGGGTTTTTCCGGGGTTACAGCCGCCACTCCCTTTGTATACAGCCAGGTCATGCTTTCAAGCGGATCCAATGTTTCAGGCGTTGTTTTGCGGGGTGTCGACCCCAAAACCGACGTTCAGGTTACCAATCTTTACCGGTCTATTATCCAGGGGAAACTGTCGAATCTTGATGAGCCGATAAAACCGCCTGTCGGTGAAGGGCCGGCTTTCCCGGGTGTTATTATCGGCAAGGAACTGGCTAAAAACCTGAACCTGTACATGGGTGACGTGGTGCATATCGTTTCCCCGGTGGGCAACATCACGCCGTTCGGAATGGTGCCGAAAACAAGGCAGTTTCGTGTCACGGGGATTTTCGATACCGGCATGTACGAGTATGACGCAACCCTTGCCTATGTTAGTCTGCGGGACGCCCAGGCTTTCCTTTCCATGGACGACTCGGTAACTGGCATCCAGCTTAAAGTGAAGGATGTGTACAAGGCCGCGGAGATCGCCAGAAATATCAATCGCGGGCTGGGATTGCCATACTTCGCGCGTGACTGGATGCAGATGAATAAAAATATTCTGTTTGCGCTGAAGACAGAAAAAGTAGTGATGTTCATTATCCTGACCCTGATAGTATTGGTGGCCGCTTTCGGTATTGCCTCAACGCTTTTTATGGTGGTCATGGAGAAAAACAAGGACATCGCAATTTTGAAATCCATGGGGGCAACAAGCCGGAGCATAATGAAAATATTTGTACTTGAAGGGCTTATCATTGGGGTTGCAGGAACTATCATCGGACTGTTCGGGGGGCTCATTATTGCTTTTAATCTTGAGTCTATAGTCGATTTTGTCCAGAAAGTGACCGGATTTGAGCTTTTCAGCAAGGATATCTACTATCTCAATCATTTTCCGTCGCAAGTTGTCCCTTCAGACGTCCTCCTCATATCGGTGACCGCGATACTCATTTCCTTCATCGCCACTCTTTACCCTTCATGGCAGGGCTCACGGCTGCCTCCCGCCGAGGCGCTACGATATGAATAAATTGCTTGAGGTTAGGGAACTGAATAAATCATTCGGTTCCGGGCCGAACAGGGTTGATGTTTTAAAAGGTATCAACCTGTCGATCGGGCGGGGGGAGACAATTGCGCTTGTGGGTGCTTCCGGAGCGGGGAAAAGCACGCTGCTGCACATTATGGGCACATTGGACCGTCCGTCAAGCGGCCGGGTTCTTTTTGACGGGGATGATATTTTCCAACTGAATGACTTGTCCCTGGCTTCGTTCAGAAATCGCACAATTGGTTTTGTCTTCCAGTTTCACCATCTTCTGTCGGAATTTACGGCATTGGAAAACACCATGATGCCGGCTCTTATAAGCGGCATGAAAAAGGAAGATGCCAAGGGCCTGGCGCTTGAACTGCTCAACGATGTCGGCCTTGGTCACAGGCTTGATCATAAACCGGGAGAGCTGTCCGGGGGGGAACAGCAGCGGGTCGCCATAGCGCGGGCATTGGTACTTTCTCCGCGTCTGTTGTTCGCCGACGAGCCGACGGGAAATCTTGACACGAAGACCAGCGAGGAGGTGCATGATCTCCTTTTCGAGCTACATGAAAAGAAAGGCATTACACTGGTCATCGTAACTCACAATGAAAGACTTGCCTCCGGTCTGGAACGGACCATCAGGCTTGTCGACGGCCATCTTGAATAGCGGCCGCTGCTTTTCATCATGTTGAAATATTATGGATTTTGATTTGGAGGACGCTTGTATAGCATTAGAAGAGTATCTGCTTTCATGTTGCTTGTTCTGCTGTTCAGTGCCGTGGCATTTGCCGTTGACGACCATATATACAAGATTGTTGTCTCAGGAAACCGGAGCATAGAGTCCGCTGCGGTTTTGAAGGTCGTAAAAAGCAAGGTCGGCGAATTCCTGTCGCAGGATACGGTGGACAGGGATATAAAAGATATCTATAAACTCGGATATTTCGAGGATGTCAAAGCTGAGTCCGAAAAGACCGGCCAAGGGATAATCCTGACTTTTTATGTCGTGGAAAAACCTGTTGTCAGGGAAATCAGGATAAACGGAAACAAAGAGATAGCCAGCGACAAGATTCGCAAGGAAATTGATCTCAAGATCAACAGCGTGTATTCAGCGAAAGAGTTGACGAACAGCCTGAAAAAGGTGAAGAAGCTTTACACCGACGACGGTTATTACCTGGCGGACATAACCGCAAAGACGGAGAAAAGGGGTAAAAACGAATTAAGGGTTATTTTCAATATCCGCGAAGGGAAAAAAGTCCTTATAAAAACCATCAAATTTGAGGGGAACAAGGTTATTTCCTCGAGAAAACTGCGCAAAGCCATGCAGACAAAGGAAAAGTGGTTTCTTTCGTGGATAACCGGAGCAGGGACTTACAAGGAAGATGTCCTGAGAAACGACGTCAATATAATCGCGGACCAATACTACAACATCGGATATATAAATGTCAGGGTCGGAGAGCCGCAGGTCAAATTGATGAATGACAAAAGCGGCCTCATGGTTACCATACAGATTACGGAAGGGGAACAATACAAAAACGGTGACATCGACTTAAAGGGCGATCTCATTTTAAGCAAGGACGAAATCAGGAAAAAAATTAAATTGGAAAAGGGCAAAGTCTTCAGCCGTGCGGTTTTGCGGGACGATGTGGTTTCGTTGACGGATTTATACACCGACAGGGGTTATGCTTTTGCCAATGTTACGCCGCTGACTAAAATCAACCCGGACACGAAAACTATTGACATAACCTTCGACATTGACAAGGGCGACAAGGTGTATATCGACCGGATAAACATAAGCGGCAACACTAAAACACGTGACAAGGTGATCCGCAGGGAGTTCAAGCTTTCGGAAGGCGATCTGTACAGCAGCGGAGCCTTGAAAAGAACAAAGCAGAACCTGAGTAATCTCGGTTTTTTCGAGGAAGTGAATATAGCGCAGGCTAAGGGAAGCGCAGAAAACAAGCTTAACATAAATACCGAGGTTAAGGAAAAGTCAACCGGTAAATTCAGCATCGGCGGCGGTTACAGCTCTGCCGACGGGATAATAGGACAAGCGTCGGTGCAGCAGGACAATTTCCTCGGGCTGGGGCTTAAGGCCATTCTGTCGGGTTCTATAGGCACCAAGTCGTCGAATTATACGCTGGGGCTGACGGACCCGTATTTTCTTGATAGCAGATGGACACTTGGCGCGGATGTCTATCGTACCGAACGGGATTACATAGATTACACGCGAAGGGCCACAGGTGGGGATATAAAGGCGGGATACCCGATTACAGAAGACCTGAGCACCTTCTGGCTATACAGATACGAAGTAAAGGATATCATAAATCTTTCTACGACCCTGATTCAAAATCCGCAACTCCTGACTGAAACCAGCGGAACCATAGGCTCGCTCTCAGCCAGCCTGACTTTGGACAAAACAAATTACCGCCTTGACCCGAGCAGTGGCTTTAATGCTACCGTGTCGGCCGAATATGCAGGGATTGGCGGGGACCAGCGCTTTGCCCGCTTTATAGGTGAATCCGCGGCCTACTATCCATTCCTGTGGAATACAGTGTTTTCGGTGCGAGGCACGTTAGGCTACATGATGAGAAACGGCAAGGATATCCCGGTCGATGAGAAGTTTTATCTGGGTGGAATCAACACCCTGCGCGGTTACAGCACACGGAGCGTCAGCCCATATGCGACAATAACCACTTATAATGTTGATACCGGAACAGGGGTCGCCACACCATACATTAACCATGTTTACCTGGGTGGGGTGAAGGAAGTGGTATTCAACGCCGAATACGTATACCCGATTATCAAGGATGTCGGCATTAGAGGAGTGATCTTTTTCGATACCGGTAATTCATATGACTCCGGCCAGAAGTTCTTTTCCACAATGAGATCCAGTTATGGCGCGGGACTGCGCTGGTATTCACCGATGGGGCCTTTGCGACTGGAATACGGTATTCCGTTGAATCCGAGGCCCGGCATCGACAGCAGCGGTGGTAAGCTTGAATTTTCAATAGGTGGTTTTTTCTAAATATTAATTTAAAGGAGAAAACAATGAAAAGGGTTTTGGTGAGTGCGTTGATTCTTTCATTTTCGATTCTGCTGTTGTCTGCCGGTGTTAATGCAGCAGAAGCGTCAAAGATCGGCTATGTAGATCTGCAGAAGGTTCTGAACCTTTCCAGGGCAGGAAAAGCGGCCAAGGATCAACTGTCGGAAAAGGTGAAAAAATACCAGGAAGAAATCAACAAAAAACAGGAAGATCTGAAAAAATTGAAAGATGTTATTGAAAAACAGGGCGCATATCTGTCCGAAAAGGCGAAAAGCGACAAGGAAAAGGATTATCAGCAGAGCCTGAAGGAATTCCAGAGACTTACCAAGGATGCGCAGGAAGAATTACAGGCCAAGGATGAAGAGCTCACTCGCCATATACTGGGGGATATCGAAAAAGTCGTTCAGGATTATGGTCGGAAAAACGATTACACCATCATTTTCGTCCGGAACGAGAGCATGCTGTATGCAAGCGATAAATCGGACCTGACAGACGAAATACTTAAAATATTTGATTCTTCTAATAAATAAAGGGAGAAAACGGGCGTGGAAAAGAATCTTAAGGAAATCGCGAGCTTTCTCGGCGGTCGTGTCATTGGAAATGAAAACGCCGTAGTAAACGGCCTGGGTACCCTTGACGAGGCAACCGAGGGTCAGCTGACTTTTCTGGCAAATCCGAAATATGCCGCGAAGGTCGAAACAACCAAGGCTACTGCCGTCATAGTGCCACTCGGAGCCGAGCGTTACGGGAAAAACGTTATCGAGGTAAAAAATCCATATCTGGCTTTCGCCAAACTCCTGACCATATTTCATGTCAAGCCGCATGCACCAATGGGTATAATGGAAGGCGCCATGGTCGGCAAAGAAGTGATTACCGGTGAAGATATCACGATCTATCCCGGTGCTTATGTCGCGGACGGTGTGAAAATCGGCAACCGGGTGGTGCTCTATCCGGGCGTTGTTCTATATGAGGGTGTCGAAATCGGAGATGACGTGACACTTCATGCGAATGTGACGGTTCGAGAAGGATGCCGAATCGGCAACCGGGTAATTGCGCATGGCGGAGTCGTTATCGGCAGCGATGGCTTTGGCTATGCTCCGGACGGCAAGAGCTACCAGAAAATCCCCCAGATCGGTGTAGTCGTGATAGAAGATGATGTCGAGATAGGGGCAAATACTACCATTGACAGGGCGGCGCTGGGCGTTACCCTCATCAAGCGCGGAACAAAGATTGACAACCTGGTGCAGATCGCCCACAACTGCATAATAGGCGAAAACTGCATCATCGTATCCCAGACCGGCATTTCAGGAAGCACAAAACTGGGCGAGCACGTAACGATCGGCGGACAGGTCGGAATAGTCGGCCATCTGGACATTGGTGATAATGTTATGGTAGGGGCCAAGTCGGGTGTCCATAACAGCATCACCGCGGGACAGATTTTCAGCGGATATCCCGCTTTTCCGCATAAGGAGTGGCTCAAGGCCGCATCAGTCTACGCCAAGCTGCCGGAAATGCGCAAAACAATAAACAGCCTGGAAAAAAGAATCCAGGAACTGGAGTCAAAGCTGGACCCGTCCGAATAATGCAATGAGATCATTTTCTGGCAAGGAGTTTAGAATGCTGGACATAAAAGAAATTATGAATATCCTTCCTCACCGGTATCCATTTCTCATGGTTGACAGGGTCGTTGAGATGGATCCGGGCAAAAGGATAGTAGGTATTAAAAATGTAACAATAAACGAACCTTTTTTCCAGGGGCATTTCCCGGGTCATCCGGTTATGCCGGGGGTTTTGATTGTCGAAGCCATGGCGCAGGTTGCCGGAATACTTGCCTATCTATCTTCCAGTGACGAGATCAGGAAAAAGGTCTGCTATTTCATGTCGATTGATAACGCAAGATTCAGAAAGCCAGTGGTCCCCGGGGATCTTTTGCGACTGGAAATGGAAGCAATTATGAATCGTCGCGGGATATGGGGATTTAACGGCAAGGCGTATGTCGAGGATAAACTGGTTGCGGAAGCTGAACTGAAGGCAACCTTTGCGGACAAATAGGCAGCCGGAGAAAAGACGAAGTCCGAAAGTCCCTGGAAAATGCACGCTTCGGTTGTCTATATTGAATTGTCCGCGATAGAAGTTGTTTCCATCGGCCTTCAGTCCGATTAACAATTTTGGAGTTTTTGATGATACACCCTTCCGCAATAATTTCCCCGGGCGCCGAGTTGGATAATGACGTTGAAGTCGGGCCGTTCGTCGTCATAGGCGAACACGTCAGGATCGGCAGAGGTACAAAGATTGGCGCCAGCGCCGTAATCGACGGATGGACGGAAATCGGGGAAGACAACCAGATATTTCATCTTTCTTCGGTTGGCGCAATCCCGCAGGATTTGAAGTACAAAGGTGAAAAAACCTACCTCAAGATAGGCAACAGAAATATTATCCGTGAATTCGCGACGATACACCCCGGAACGGTTACGGGAGACGGAGAAACTACCATTGGCGACGGCAATCTTTTCATGGCCTATTGTCATGTGGCCCACGACTGCCATATCGGTAATAACGTTATAATGGCCAACGGCGCGACTCTTGCCGGACATATAACGGTCGAAGATCATGCAAGGCTGGGCGGCCTTTCGGCAATCCACCAATTCGTCAGGATAGGGGAGCTTGTGATGGTCGGCGGCGGCGCCATGGTCGGACAGGATGTGCCTCCCTACACTATTGCGGCTGGCGACAGGGCAACCCTGCACGGACTCAACCTGGTGGGGTTGAAGCGGGCCGGTTTCACCGAAGGGATCATCGGGGACCTGAAAAAGGCGTATAAAATTCTGATTCGCTCCAACCTGCGAGCGGACGAGGCGCTTGCGCGAATCAGGAGCGAAATATCAATGTCGCCGGAGATAGCCCATTTTGTTGAATTTGTAGAAAAATCCGAAAGAGGAATATGTCGTTGAAAAAAACAAGGGTAGGAGTAATCGGGGTCGGTTATCTCGGAAAATTTCACGCGGAGAAGTATTCGCTGCATCCTGACGCTGATCTGGTCGGGGTTGTGGATATCGACGATGCGAAATGCGCTGAAATCGCAAGCAAGTTCGGAATTAAAGGATTTAGAGATTACAGTGAATTGATTGGGAAAGTCGACGCCGTCAGTATTGTAGTGCCAACTGTCGCTCATTTTGAGGTGGCTCGCGAATTTCTCCGCAATGGCGTGCACATACTGCTGGAGAAACCGATAACGAGCACGCTGGAGGAAGCTGAGGAACTGGTCAGGCTGGCCAATCAGAAAAACGCCATATTGCAGGTTGGCCACCTGGAAAGGTTCAACCCTGTTATAATGGCCCTGGATGGGATCCTCAACGGACCAGGTTTTATTGAATCAATACGTATAGCGCCTTTCAAACCACGCGGTACGGACGTCAATGTTGTGCTCGACCTGATGATCCATGACATTGACATTATCCAGAATATTGTCCGTTCACCGATCAAGCAGATCAACTCCATAGGGGCTCCTGTATTTACCTCGGAAGAGGATATCGCAAATGCCCGCATACAGTTCGAAAACGGCTGTGTCGCCAATGTCACCGCCAGCCGCATAAGTCTGAAGAGCGAGCGCATCATGCGGATTTTTCAGCCCGATGCATACATTGTTCTTGATTTCCAGAACAAGAAAGTTGTGGTTATCCGCAAGGGAGAGGGCGAAATGTTTCCGGGCGTTCCCAATATCAAGATTGAGGAAAAAATACTCGAACAGAATGATGCCTTGAAGGAAGAGATTTTATCGTTTCTGGAGTGTGTAAGGACCGGGAAACCGCCTGTCGTATCGGGAGATGACGGCAAAAGAGCCCTTGAAACGGCGTTATTGATAAATAAGAAGTTGTAAAAATAAGTTGTGAGTTTTTTAGCTTGAGGCATTTAGTGCTTAATGAAACATCGGACGGTTGATATGATTCCCATGGTAGATCTGAAAACACAATATCTTGAAATTAAAGATGAAATCGATCGGGGCATTCTTGAGACACTGGGTAATTGCCAGTTTATTCTCGGCCCGAACGTTTCCTCTTTTGAAAAAGAAGCCGCTGCCTGTCTGGGCGCTGATCACGCGATTGCCGTGGCGTCCGGCACCGATGCACTGCACCTGGCGCTGGTCGCGGCCGGTATCGGGCCGGGCGACGAAGTGATAACAACTCCATTTACGTTTATCGCAACGGCTGAGGCCATACGTTATGTCGGTGCAAATCCTGTATTTGTAGATATTGATGCCGATACATTCAATATTGATCCGAATCGAATTGAGGCGGCCATCACAAAGGCGACAAAGGCTGTTATACCCGTACATCTTTTCGGACAGCCGGCCGATATGGATGCCATTCAAAACATTTGCGACAGACACGGCCTCCTGATAATAGAGGATTGCGCCCAATCATTCGGCGCAAGGTCAGGGAAGCGGATGACCGGTACAATCGGCGCGGCTGGGTGTTTCAGTTTCTTTCCCAGCAAAAACCTCGGATGTTATGGCGACGGCGGCATGATCACGACGAATTCCGCGGAAATCGCGGAGAAATTGCACATGCTGCGCAATCATGGCTGCAAGGTCAGATACCATCACGATATTATAGGTTTCAACAGCAGGCTCGACGAAATACAGGCAGTTATCCTTCGTGCCAAGATAAAGCGGATCGAAGGATACAACAACGGACGCAGGCGTGTAGCCGGCCTTTACAGCGCTCTTCTGGCCGATTCCGGTGTGAAGACCCCATATGAAGACGGTAAAGGAACGCATGTATATCATCAGTATACTCTGCTGTGCGATTGCCGGGAAAAGATTATGCAGGCATTGACCGCGGCGGGCATTGCATCGGCCGTTTACTATCCGATCCCATTGCACCGGCAAAATGTTTTCGCGACAGAATTCCGTGACCTGTCGCTACCTGTCACGGAAAGCGTTGCGGAACGTTGTATGTCTCTCCCGATTTTTCCGGAAATGACCGGCGATCAAGTGGAAGAAGTAGTGAATACTATTAAGAGC
>DASRZQ010000069.1:0-6263 GCA_035686205.1 Geobacteraceae bacterium | reverse complement strand
TTCCTGATACCAGGGGAACCTCACAGTATTACCGACTCTTCAACGGATGTTGATTTAATTGCAGAAAATCGAGTATTGTTGTCATTTCGAACGAAGAGAGAAATCTTGATGGTTTCGCTGCATCCATGAAGATCTCTCCCTATGGTCGAGATGACGTCATATTTTTTTATGTTCCACTTATGTGCTTAGCTGGCTGTCTTTCCTGCCAGGGAAATCGGTTTGACCTGCAGCCCCTTTCCCGGCGCGGATATATAGACGAATAGAATGTCGGTTGTGTCCTTCCGCCACGGGTCGCAAGTGTAATCTTGAGGAAAACGCAGCGCAAAACACCTCACCTTGCTTCCCCGGTCAATGCCGAGGGATTTGATGATTTCGCCCGTTGTAATTTTTGGCCGAATGATTTCTCCGGACCGGAAAAAGTCGGGAAGATTCCCTGAAACCGGATACTCGCAGAGGCAAAAATCATAGGAGAGCGCGCCGCTCAAAGATTCCGCGGCCTTTTCGGAATAATATCCCCGTATGAATTCCCACAGCATTTCGAAGCTGCCTCTCAAGGACATTCCGGCGGTATTATCCTCTTTTTCAGCATGAATTGCCAGGCAGTGGAAAAAGCCGGATAACGGTTCCAGTTCCGCTACAGCTCTCAAAAGGGTGTGAAATCTGCCGCTGTTGAAAAACACGTCCAGAAGGCCGGAAACGGTCTCCACGCGGCTTATGTCATGGAAGGGAAGATCAGGGGTGTGGAGGATCTTGTATGGCGGATGGCTGGAGAATGCATACCCTTCCCGCGCGGCAATGCTTTCCATCGGGGAGCCTTTGAGTACCTTGAGAGGCTCAACCTGGATGAAAAGCGGCATGGCGTCGAGCAGACGCTGCAGCGATGCGAGAAAGCCGTTGTAATCCTCCCCGGGAAGTCCCGCCACCAGGTCGAGATGGACGATCACGCCGGTACCGGACAGCAGCTTCCCGACATTGCGGAAGAGCCTGTCCAGGTTCGATTTTCTCGCGACCTTTTCAAGCGTTGCGACTTCGCCCGACTGTACGCCGATTTCGAAGCGAAACATCCCCTTCGGGACCTTTCCCAGGATTTCGAGGTTTTTCTCCGTCAGCAGATCGGAGGCGATCTCGAAATGGAAGCGGCTGGTCCGGTTGTGCCGCAAAATGAACTCCCATATCGTGTTGGCCCTGTCCGCGTCGTAATTGAAGGTCCGGTCCACCAGCTTCACCGTTGCCGCCCCATGGTCCATGAGGTACAGCAGGTCCTGCCTGATGCGTTCCATGGAGAAGGAATTTACCCCGCTGCCCAGCGACGACATGCAGAAGGCACAGGAGAAGGGGCATCCCCTGGAGGTTTCGTAGTAAACGAGGGGTTTCCCCATGTCCACGAGTCCGGCGCTGAATGGGGAAGGGATGGAGTCCAGGTCGCGGACCGGCCCGGCGGGCGGGTTGACGATGACGGAGGTCCCGTCACGGAAGGCGATCCCTTGACCGGCGGATTTCACGGCATCGGTGAAATTTCCGTATTGCTTCCAGGCAGACACAAGCTTGCTGAAAGGTTCTTCCCCTTCGCCGCTGATGACGCAATCGACTGCCCCATGGTTCTGAAGGATTTCTTCCGGATTGCAGGATACTTCCGGTCCGCCCAGAATCACGCATGTATTCGGCAGGATCTTCTTCAGGTCCGATGCAAGCTTCAGGGTCTGCTCGATATTCCATATATAGCAGGAGAAAGCCGTGATATCGGCTTTCTCGGCCGCGATTTTCTTCAATAGCAGTTCATGACGTTCGTTTACGGTAAATTCCCTGATAACGGTTTCGATGCCTTCCATAACGCCGCATGCAGCGGCCAGATACGGCAGCGCCAGGGATGAATGGACGTATTTGGCATGCAAGGTTGTCAAAAGAATCTTCATCGCCTGATTGTACCGGATACGATTTCCCATTGCCAGTGAAAGTTGAAAGCACTTATAATCAACCACATGAAATCAAAAAAATTACCAAAACTTCTATACGCAGACGCAAAAGGAAATATTTTCGACCATCCCGAACTGTTCATGGCAGGGATGAACGGCACGGAGCCGGTGCTTGCCGAAGACGTGGAACTGATCCCGCTGCCGGCCGACAGCCGCCTGTTTACCATACCGGACACGCCTCCGGTCGCCTGGGACGAAAAACAGCGGAGGTTTGTCACGGTTTCGTCGGTAAGGGAACACGGCAGGCAGATGAAAATCCAGGCCGTTTCCGCATTCATGGCGCCGGGTTACGTGAGGACGCTGCTTCCCGCCTGCGACTACAGCCGGAAAAAGGTCCATATGCCGCTCTGGTCCTATACGGCGGTCGGCTGGGACGAGCGCCGTGACTGCTTTGTCGTTGCCGCCAGCCGGGTCGACACGAACGAGAACTGGAATCCTTCCAACTACGACGACCGGAGACTCGACCCGCTGGTGCGGAAGCGATTGCGGGAAATGCCCAATAACCGTCTCCTTGAGCAGCTTGCCCGCTGCGCGGTTGATTATCACTGCTTCGCGGCCAAGAACCTGTTCTTCCGCAGGTGGGAGGCGCCTATCCCCACTTCTCCGGCCTGCAATTCCCGATGCCTCGGGTGCATCAGCCTGCAGCCGTCGGACTGCTGCCCGTCCAACCACGAGCGTATCAAATTTGTGCCGACTCCGGAAGAAATAACCGGGATCGCGGTTCCCCACCTGCTCGAAGCCCCGGAGCCCATAGTCTCCTACGGCCAGGGGTGCGAGGGGGACCCGATACTGCAGGCCGACACGATCGCCGAGGCGACCAGGAGGATCAAGGCGGTTACTTCCCGCGGCACCGTCAATTTCAACAGCAACGGGTCTTTTCCCGACAGGGTGAGGATGCTGTGCGACGCCGGCATGGATTCCATGCGCTTTTCCATGAATTCAATCCGCGAGGATTTGTACAACCGCTATTACCGGCCGGTCGGATATTCTTTCGCCGATGTCGTGGAATCGGTCAAGGCCGCGAAGCAAAAGGGCCTCTTCACTATGATCAACTACCTGGTTTCTCCCGGCGTCAACGATCATCCGGAGGAAGTGGAAAAGCTGCTGGAATTCATCGCCGATACCGGCGTGGACATGATCCAGATGCGCAACCTGTCCATCGATCCCGATTATTACAATAAGAAGATGGGGGTAAAAGGAAAGGGGATGGGCATGTACCGGATGCTGGAAAGGGTGAAGAAGGAGTTTCCTCGCATCCAATACGGCTATTTCAACCGGACGAAGGAGAATTTTTATCCGGAAGGGCTGGAGAAAAGCTGGCCGATCAATTGGCGCGTTAAATGACGGTTATGCCGCAATCAACAGCTCATCCAGCATAATGATGTTCCCTTTTGCTTGCGCCTTCCTGCAGTATGCGGCATCCGCGGTCACAAGCGTGCCGCGGTGCTCCAGGGCCACCGCGTGATACACCGCGTCGTAAAAGGTGACGCGACACTCCTTCATCAACCGCAGAGTGACAGCCGCCAGCGCGTCGTCAATCTCGCATTCCCGAAATCGGTAGCCGAGAAGAACATTCACTATTTCTGCCGCAACATCCGGAGCTTTCAATCCGAGAACGTTTCCACACTCGAACAACCATAATTTCGGAAGAAGAAACTCGCACGATCCAGCCACCCACAGATTCAAAAGATCAAGCGCTTTATCCGCATTTTCTTCTTCCGGCGTGTTCAACACCCATTTCAGAATCACCGATGCATCCGGAACAAAGAGAGAAGGGGTAACCATATTACTCCCTCTCCCGGTCATGTCTTAACGCGGCGACTATTTCATCAGTGGAAACCTTCGGAGTCTTTTTGCGCAGTTCCTTGAGTCTTTCGGTCTGCACCCGCCTTCTGTATAGAGCAAGCTCCTTGCTGATGGCTTCGTTTACCAACTTGCTTCTTCGCCCGGCAGGTACGAGAGCTTCCAGTTCTTTCGCGACTTCCTCCTTGATCATGAAGTTTAGTTTGCGCGCAGAATCTCCCATTGTCTACTCCTTTTCAAACCCGAATTATTAAGTTTTATGTTACCTCTAAATAATGAGTGAGTCAAAGGAAGAATTTGGATGGGAAAAAAAGGGGAGGCATAACGTGATAAAGGTCTTGCTAATTCATCGCCGACACCGGCGTGGACATGATCCAGATGCGCAACCTGTCCATCGATCCCGATTATTACAATAAGAAGATGGGGGTAAAAGGAAAAGGGGTGGGCATGTACCGGATGCTGGAAAAGGTAAAAAAGGAGTTTCCGCGCATCCAGTACGGCTATTTCAACCGGACGAAGGAGAATTTTTATCCTGAAGGGCTGGAAAAAAGCTGGCCGATTTGAAGAAGTGCTGTCACTGTCTTACTTTTGCTGATTTTCGGTGCTTTACCGCAGTGCTGTATTTTTCGTAAAACGGCTTACCGCCTATACCGGGAAAGTTCCGAATCCATTCGGTCCGGATATTTTCGGGGGCATTCCTTAAGGAGTCAGATGTTTTTTCGAAAGAGTTTTTTGCCGATTTGCCGATAAATGTAATGCCTAGAAACACAACGCAGCCAATCACCAGGAGTATCAGACTAAGCTCTATCAGGGTCTGTCCCAAGGGCTTTTTTTTTATTCCCGCGAGTATGCTTTTGTGAGGCTTCATCGCTGTTCTTCCGCCGGGGTAAGTAACTGTTTCAATATTTGCGAAGCATAATGAATACCATTCCGGCAACACTCGCAAATTGGCGGATTGGTTGGGTTGTTTGGGTTGGCCTTTTATTCAACGCATAGGATGTGTAAATATGCTGACAGAAACTGTAAAGAGATCTTTATGCTATTTCAGCACAATTGCTTTGACTGAAAGAGAGTAAGCTTATGTCAGATGAGTTAGCAGAAAATAGCTGGCGTATCGAAAAGGGAAATGGGATGACTTGACCAGATTCGGTGTGTCATCCCATTCTTCAGGTTTTTTGCACTACTTGGAAAGTCGCAGAATGGCATTGGCTATGGCGTTAAAACAAGGAGTCAGATCGTTGTCTGTTCGAGCCCAACAAAACAGGCCTGTTGGCTGAGAACTGTTATACGTGTCCACTGGAACGGAATATCTGCTGGGATAATTGGGATCTGGATCCTTAGTGTTGGCAAGCCGCCTCAAAATATTGGCACCATACTCTGTGTTTCCAGGGGTGTCCGCGCCATAATCTGGACAGTCGAGTTCCAGACTGTATAGTTCTGAACCAAGGCCAAGCGTCATTACTGTCACTGCGTCATTGCCGGAACCACTGCGTGCCGTGTTGGCGATGTTTTCCAGCATGTTTCGGGCTGCTTTGTTCACATTGCAAGCATTGTTGGCAATGCTAGTGGACAAGGATCGTTTGTTGTCGTAGCTTTGCAAACTGATTGTTTGTGTAAGGGCTTCGTAACGGGGGGTGCTCTGGGATGTTTTCGGGTCTATATAGGATCCTGTATAGGAATAATCCATGGTTTGCGGCAGACTGCTTACACTATGAGCGCCTAATGAGTTGTCACGACTCAAGCTGCTGTAAAAACTGTTTGGAAACCCTCTTGTACTGAGTCCCGAAGGGAGGTCGCCGTTCGGCGCACCGCTGAAGGCGCTGAAATTGCCCGCAATGGTGTTGGGCGCACCGTCGCTGAAAAATACAATTACCCTGTGGGCGGAGCGGAGACTGGTAGGTATTGCGTTCAACTCCGCGAATGCGCGCCGCATAGCTTCGGCTGAAGCCGTCCAACCACTGGCCGACAGATTGTTTATGGCGTTTGTCATCGCAGTCCTGTCGAAGCCCCTCGTCGACGTCTTATCGATTGGTATGAAACCCTCGGAAAAGTTTCCTACACCGTTGGAAAACGTCACTAGTCCTATTCTGTCGCCTCCCGAAGCACTCTGAAACTGATTTATGAAGTAAATTGCCGCTGCTTTCAACCTCGGGAAGGTAGTACTCGGACTATATGGAGGGGCAAGAGATCCGGTGCAATCAAGCACCAGCATCATGTCCAGTGCGGGTTTGGTTGCTTCAGAATGGGCGCCGACATTGAAACTATTAAATCCAAGAACCTTTGCAAAATAAGTGGGAGATGTTGCCGACGCGGTAACAGTCGCGACCCACGCACCGTTGACAGTTTGTAGATTGACGGTCGGGTCTGGAGGATTAACACCCAGATAGCCATTGGGGAAATTGGCATGGAAGAAATTTTTAGCGGCATTTTGAGCGGAAGTATCAGTTCCGGCTGAACTGGTCCTCTCTCTAACCGCAGCTATGGCGG
>DASRZQ010000068.1:0-4340 GCA_035686205.1 Geobacteraceae bacterium | reverse complement strand
CAGCATCTTGCACTCGCCGTTCGGCGTTCGCATGTCCATGTCCGTGCCGGACTCGCGGTGGTCGAGATACTCCGCCGCCCCCCCGGCTACACGGCCAAGCGCGAATGTCAGGAATGGCAAATCGTACACGCGTTCGAGAGTGGCCTGCCCCCAGTTTCTGTACCAGTTTTTATGTTAGAGTTGAACCCACCTGTGGGTTGCTTTGTGTGAGCCAGGGCTGTTGAAAGCCTAAGGGCGAGATGGCCTCGGGTGCCGGTGGCCGGTAGTTCAGACTGCTGTGAGGCCTGATCGTATTGTACTCACGCCGCCACTTCTCGATAACGACCTTCGCCTCCTTCAGGGTAAAGAACCCCTCCCGGTTCAACAGCTCGTCTTTGAGCTTGCTCCGATACCCCAAGACTGCGGCACACCTCCCCCACCTTCTCGGCCTGAGCCAGCACCACCTCCGCGTCTCGCAGCATCCCAAGAATCTTCTCTACGGTAAACCGCTTTCGACCCATACCTGCCTCCTTCATCCTCGGCCCACATTATGCCAGAGAACTATCACAAAATCTGGACCAGTTTTTGGGGGGCAGGTCACCTCTACCAGTCGGCGCTCAAATTTCTCCTGTCACACTCGATTTTTTACAAGCGACTTCCTATCGGTCTGTTGCCCCTCTATTTAGAGTACCAAAAAGGTTTTGTGGCAATGATCGCCGGCCAGACGGTCTCCAGCACCCCTTTTTGCCACTGAACCAAATACACTGGCAACATATTCTGTTGCCTCTTATTGCCGTAGGATACGAACCTTACGGGGCCGAAAGCGGTCATCATGTTCGTGTTCACCAGGGCTTCACGAATGCCTTGTGGAGTAAGTTCCTTCGCCCTTTTGAGGCCATCTGCAATAACATGAATGGAAGCATATGCCTCGGCACCGTGGTAATCTGGCTCGACCCCGAATCGTTTTACGTAATTCTTGTAGTAGTCCTTGGCTCCCGGATATGGGACTTGGGGTGTCCAAAGAGTCGCGGAAAGAACGGTTTCGGCAGCGGAGCCGGCAAGTTGAGCGAACTCCGGCAAAGTGAAGCCCGCCCCAGCACCAGCGTAGACTTTTGGAGTAAAATTCAGCTCCCTGGCTTGCTTCATAAGCAGGGCCGCTTCATTAACGTAAGCAATCATGTAGACGACGTCAGGCGTGGCTGCCTTGGCTTTAGCGAGCAGTGGTTTAAAATCCATGGTGTGCGGCTCGTAGCTCTGCTGCATGATGATCTTCCATCCCAGTTCAGACGCTTGCTCGGAAAACACGACAGCACCCGAGCGGCCAAACAGGCCATTGTCATGTACTATGACCACGCTTTTAAGTTCAAGCACTCCTTGGAGAAACTCGATAAGAGCTTTGGAGTACTCACTGACGGGCTGGTTGATACGGAACACATAGTCCCAGCCGATCTCGGTGATCATGTCCGCCGATCCAGTCGTGATAAGGAAAGGTATTTTGTGGCGATCCGCGACCAATGCCACGGCTAGGGTAACATCAGAAGAATATCCTCCGGTCAGAGCGATCACTTTGTCTTGCTCGATCAGTTTTTCGACCACTGATCGGCCGATGTCAACGTTCGATGCGTCATCTGCAAACAGGAGCTCAATCGGCCTGCCGTTTACGCCTCCGGCAGCGTTGATCTCCTCCAACCCCATCATAAAAGAGTTCTTTTCAATATTACCGAATTTCGATAGATCCCCCGTCAAAGGAAGCACCACTCCCACCCTGATGGGCGGTTCATTAGATCCAGCCACTGCGGCTGTTGCCCAAGCTACAAGGACTACGGCTACTATCAGGCTCATGATTGTTGCGAACTTTTTCATTTTTCTCTCCCCAAGGACACTGAACATCCGGCGTTGCCCAATCTATTTCTTCGTTTTGATACTAGACCCAACCCTTCCTCACCCTGCCCTATATCCTCAGCAGAAACATACCTATCAGATAGCCGACGACTGTAGCCGTTATGACACCGATCCATCCGGGAATCATAAAACTGTGGTTCAGAAGATATTTACCGATACGAGTGGTGCCGGTCCGGTCAAAGTAGATGGCAGAAAGATCGGTCGGGTAAAAGCAGAAAAAGAAGTACGCGTAGGACGCTGGGATCATTCCTATGAGAAGATTTATGGGAATGCTGAGGGCAAAACCGATGGGCACCATGATCAGTAAGGTCGCCGCCTGGCTTTTGACAAATGCTGAAACCGCAAACATCGCCAGCGCAAAAAGCCAGGAATAATGGCTAACCATCGCCTGCATATTGTCGACCAAGACCTTCTTGTTCGTATCGATAAAGGTTTCGCTCATCCACGCTATGCCCATGATCGCAATCACCGCCACCATTCCCGCTCTGAACACCGAAGACCCAGCAATTTCCGCAGCCTTGGCACGTGAATAGAGCATAATGATAGCACCCGTGGTTAGCATGATAATCTGCACGATGATCGTCATCGACACCGGCTTATTGTCGACAACTGGAGCCAGCTTAAACATGGCGATCAGGACAATCGCAATGACCCCCGTAAAAAAGAGCAAGACCGAGAGCTTGGCCTTCAGTGACACGCTTTCATCCAGGAGGGTCGCCCCCTCTTCCAGTTGGGCGCGGAAGGCCGGGTCCTTCATCCGCTCCTGAAAGTCCTTATCCTTGTCCAAGTCTTTGCCACGCTTCAGGCTCCAGAGCGCAGCCATAAAAACGCCTATAGCGGTAGCCGGGATGGTGACGGAGAGAATGTTCAACAGGGTGATGTTATGTCCGACTTTGAGGGCCATGGCAAGAAAGCTCGTTACAGCCGCGGCAATCGGACTTGCCGTGATCCCCATTTGCGAGGCAATGGAAGAGACCGCCATGGGGCGTTCGGGACGGATTCCGGTTTTATAGGCCACATCGGCGATAATCGGCTGCAACATATACACGGCATGGCCGGTTCCGACGGCCATGGTTAGGAAGTACGTGCAATAGGGAGCAAGAAAGACAATGTTCCTAGGATGCTTGCGGAGCAGTCTTTCAGCCAGCTGCACCATATATGTCAGACCGCCGGCTGCATGAAGAGTGGCAGACGCCGCCACTACAGCCAGGATAATGAGCATGACATCGATCGGAGGAGAGCCTGGTTTCATGCCAAACGCAAAGGTGAAGACGGTCACTCCAGTGCCACCGATAAGGCCCAGCCCGATGCCACCGACGCGAATACCAATGTAGATCGCCAGCAAGAGAACCGCAAATTCTATCCAGAACATCTCAGCCCTCCTTCTTGGTTGACATTCTTCTCAAACGGTATTCCGAAGATGCTCATCTGCATTGCCTCCTTCTTCGGGCAACGAGTTAACAGTCTTTGCGGCCCGGACCCGACGCTTACAAACCGTTCTCTCCCGCTTGCTCCTAGAAAGGCTGTCGAGTGGCAACTCCCTCGACGATCGTTCCGGAAGTGGAAGCGTTTTCGAAGGAGAGAGAACTGACGGCTGGAACTCCCCGTAGACGACGCGCAACTCTACGGGGAGGGACGCTTGAGCATACGCAGAATCATAGGAGTTCCCTCGGGCCAAGGGAAAGACAGTCTAGGGCGCATGAGTTTTCCTAACGACAAATCGTCTGTTCTTTTTCAGGTTCTCATAATGTCTTTATTTTTACAATAGAAGAAATTCTGATTTTTGGCTTGGAACTCCCCTAGAAGGGCCGACTATTCATTAGCTATGCTTACTTTCGCAGTATTAACTTAGTGGAAGTCTCAATGGGAAATATGAATGATGTGGTTCTGTGGCGTTATGACTTTGCAGATTGATGAGAAAGGTAAACTCCCACTGAACCGCCGGGGATGCTCACCTTTCATCATTGGCTCCGGCCTCGGTGAATCGAGCGTACCACAAAATCCGGGGATGGGTCAAAAAGAATGCCCCGACCGCAACATGTTGGGGCCGGGGCGAGGCCTACGAAATTGTGGAAAAGATGAAAGGTAAACTGCCCTACTGTCCCGCTGGGATTTTACATAATAACGATAAAGCTTCCGAAAATTCAGTGGCTAGAATCCGTGCAGTCCATGCTGCCTTCGGACCCTCGACGGGGGATTTTGTAGGCACGGCAGCATCGCTTCAGCGGCGGGTCCCCCACCGAGCTTGCGCAACATCCTAGTGTCACCAGACTTCTGATCATCGTAGAGGTCACACCTCCCAGCAGCAATACGTCAGAAGGGACCTTTGCGTGGACACTAAATGACGTACAAGATCTAAGTTGCGGAATGTGTCAATGAGAATGAGACACCTCGGTCTCGAATTTAGTGTCCTTCCTGGTCAGTCTTCTGGGGTTCCTCTTTGGGCTTGTTGATCCACA
>DASRZQ010000067.1:0-5434 GCA_035686205.1 Geobacteraceae bacterium | reverse complement strand
GCGCATCCGAGACCGAGGAAGTAGATAATTGCGCCGAGCTGGATCGGGTTGCGGCAGTATCGGTATGGGCCGCGCGCGACGAGTCTCCGGGGAGCGGCAACCGGCGCCGGAGTGCCGTCGCCGAGGCGCCAGAAGGCAGATACCGCCCAGAACAGAATCAAAAGGCCGAGACAAATCATGGAAGCGCCGAATGCGATTTCAAAGGGGCGGGAAAACGGCGACTTGATTGAACGGACAAGAAACCGGGCAACGGCCCCGAGCAGTAGAGGAACCAGAACCAGAAAGAACAGTGATCCGCAAGACAGCGCCCAAAGCCTGTAAACGGGTGATCGCGGTTTGCTGCTTTGGACACTCATGAATCTTGACAGCCGCTTCATCATGGTTCGTTTTCCTTTCTCCGTGCGGCAACTGAACACAAGTTAAATGCCATTCTGTCCGAACAATGAAAGCGTTAATAATTTCATTACATCGGAGCAATAATGGGCATTACATTAGCGATATCCGCAAATCGTTTCCGGTAAAGACATGAAGGTCCGTTGCTACTCTCCGGCGACAAACGCACCGAACCTACAACCTGATATTCGCTTCCGTGCAGGCAGCTTCGATTTTTTTTATCCAGGAAGTCCCGCGTTTTGCCAAATTTTCCCTGGCCAATTCAATATCGCCGGGGCGGTCCTCTTTCAGAAGATTTATTAAATTGCCCGCCTGGAGCAAATCCTTGCGTTTCTTGTCAGTGGCCGTCGCATCCCGTTCCTGCGAGACGATCAGTTTATGCAGCGCAAACCTTGCGGGTTGAGGCGCCTTCACCAGGCAGGGATTGCCTGCAAGCATTACGGCATTGATCGGTTCCTCGATGAGATAATCGAGATATTTGAGCGGGGTTGCGGATGCGTTGAGCCTGCGAATGAATACCGGAGCCGTCGCTCCTCTCCTTTTCGGAGTAAGCAGATCCAACCGAAGAGTTTTCCCCCGAATGGTGTAGGACGTTGACGGTTCTTTGCGTGATAATCTGGGCACCGGAAAAAAACCCATTTGCAGTGATTCTATTGCCGCCGGCACGTCTGCTTTCAGTTCGGGGACGGCAATTGCAATCCTGTTATCGCTCGCCAGGTCAATATCCTGCGTCATGCGAGACCCGCTTCCCCAAATAACGCCCAAGTGAGGCCCGAGAACCTGATAGGCAAAAGTGCCGACAAGCACCCCCCCGACACGAAACACGCCACTGTCGGCAAGGCGGCTGATAACCCGGGCCATCGCCGGCATGATCGGGGCAACCCCTCCGGCGATGATCTGGGCAGCAAGCCGCCGGAACATTTTTTCGTCGGCGAAAACTTCCTGTTCGCCTGATTTGCGCGCATCAATCAGCCGGCGGACCTCGTCACTGTCCGGGCCTATGTAAATCTGAGTCCGGCCGCCCGGAAGCGTTGCCTGGAAGTAGTGATAGACAATACCCTTGACTGTTTTGGTCGTAAGTTCGCCAGGCAGACTGGCAATACTCCTCATTGCCTCAAACGCTTCCAGTCGTTCCCGGAGATCAGCATACAGCGCAATCGTTTCGCCGCCAATTCGCTCCATATAAATCAGGTTTCCTTTTCAGTTATACTCACTTTTTAGTGTAAGGGAGTATAACTCATTGCCCTTAATCCGGGCAAGTCCTTTTTCTTTGAGCAGATGTTGAGCCAGGAGATTTCGTCAAGGGTCAAACGAATATCTTTCCCCTTTATGTCAACGCTCAAAGTGCTCTCTTGCCGCATGTCGAGCAAGGGCGGGTTGGAAACCCGCCCTTGATTCGGTTCAGAGATTAGAAAGAGAACCGTCCTCTTGTTAATCCACCCCCGTCACCTGCCTCCCCTCGGGATATTCAACAGAATACACCATGGGGATTTTGACCTTTTCACCTGCCTTCATCCTGAAAAACCATTCAGCATAATTAAATTCGTTCTTTTTCAATGTGGGAGTATCCTTGTCCAATCGCGGCTCCACCAGTTTTACGACAATGTCCTGTTGCGAGGAGATGGGCACCTGGTCCCATACCACGAGTTCTTCCTCGCTCTTTTTGTTGTTGGTAATCTCGGTGAGATACTCGTAAACCAGTTTGGTTTTCTTGTCGAACACGCCCTCCCGTTCCTCGTGTTTCCTCACGAACTTCCGTTCCACCTTTATGGCGCCGTCCACACCCAGGAAGGTCCAGAAATCCTCGCCCGGGGCCACCTGGTTCATGGAGGCGTTGGCCACGAAATTGTTGTCGAGGAAGACGTTGGTGACGCCGGGGAGCAGCGGATAGTCGCTCGCGTTCTTCACTTTGGTCTTCAGGTACGCGTGGGGCGAAAGCTTCGGCGCGGTCGAGTAGCGGAACTCGGCAGGGAAGTCCTGGATCAGCACCGTCACCTTGTGCGGCAGGTTGTCGCTGGCAATGGTGCTTTTGCCCCTGATTTCAAAGACCACGGAAGTGGCATTGGCCTGGACCGTTGCAGCTGGCTTTTCCACTTCAGCTTCCGCCGCCGGTTCCTCGGCTTTATCCCGCGCCCGGGTGGACTTTTCCAGAAACATCTGGTTCACCGCCGGCGACGCCGGCATGGGGCTGCGCGGTGGAAAGCTCCAGGGCCACGTCATCCCACGGTTCCGAAGTGTTCTGGCGGACGACCGCGTTGTAGGCCAGGTTCATCCTCTTTTCCCGCGTGGAGACGCGCAGGTCGTAAACGGGCTCCCAGCCCGGTCCGCGGACTATATAGGAGAGGCTGAGCGCAAGCCGCCCGGCATCCTTCATCCGCACCAGCACTTCAACGCGGTACCCGGTCTTCCGCTCACCGCTGCCGATGTCCGCGATCTGCCGGTTTACCTTGTCCAGTACGGCTTTCACGTCCCGCTTCGCTGTTTCGGTGTCGTGTATCTCTTTATCCAGGATCGCATTCCTGTTGCGGTAAAAATCCACCATCTTTACCCATTTTTCCGGGTCCAGTTCCCCGGACGGGGTTTTTTCCGTGACCCCGGTCAGCTTCTTGGTGATTTTGTCCAGGAAAACCTTTTCGTTACGCGCCTGGCCGATTTTTACGTCCAGTTGGGCAATGCGGTCTTCAAGCATGGTCTTTTCGTCCAGGAGCGCCTTCTGGTCCTTGTCCGTGGTTTCGGAGTACCGTTCGACATCGGTTTTGTCATCGCTCAAAACCGCGTTCCCCGTCCCGTTAACCTGGATGCTGCCCGTCTCCAGTTCCATGGGCAGGTTGTCGAACATGAGGCGATGTTCACCTGCCAGCAGAATATCCGACGCCGAGCGCGTCACCTGCGTCCTGTCTGAATTGACGGTTACCGCGGTAACGCGGGATTTAAGAATCCTGACGGCGGAAATATCGTGATTGGCATAAGACTGTCGGATTGGAACAATGGACAATGTAAGGAGCAGGAACAAAAGGGAAATGCGGATAATTGGTTTCATGGGATCTTCAGTTGGTTAAAATTACTTACAGGAATTCACTGCTTCACCAAGTATAGCTTTACTATCCGCTGAATCAGCATTAGTTAATTTCATCAATTCCATGGACGAGTACTTGTTAGCCAGATATGCGGCAGCACATTCGCATTTGCTGTTGGCATCGGCTTCTTTCATGCCATTCTTTTTGGCACTTTCGGAACAGGGCTTGACAAAACTCTTTTTGAATTCCTCTTTGAACTTTGCCTCATACGCCTCTTTGGCTTTGCCACAGCCGGCCAATATTGTCAGCATGATACTACAAATAAGCAGTGCACGAGCAGTCATGATTCCTCCAGTTTATTTTTATATTTATGCTGAATGCAAAAAGCTTAAATAGGTACATTTTCTTATTTTCCTCTGACTCAAATGTTGTAGACTCTTACCATCCGGTTTTTATCAATGCCCTAAAATTCCCATCAACAATATAATCGCAAAAAAACCTACGAGAAATGTCCAACCAAACCTCGTCACAAATGGTATTGGATGTTTATCGAATGTTGCTTCAATTTCTTTGGTCTTCAATTCCCACCCATGATTACAGACATCACATGCAATCATGTATTTCTTTTTTGTAACCCATTTAAAGATGTAGTATAGGTGGGCATAACGATATTGCAGGTAGAGTTTAAATGGACGAACCTTTTCACATGTTTTGCACTCCCTTAATTCGACTTGCCCAAGGTCAATGCTTTCTCCTCTGGATCCCCAAATTATCATAGTTCCTCCTTATATGATTTTCCCTCTTCCAACGCAAGGCTGTCCGGCCGGACTTAGGGCCGGTCCAGCCGTGAGTTGGGAAATTCAGTTTTCACCGTTTGAAATTTGGAGCTTTGCCCCTTAATCCCCATTCTGGCCTCATAGGAACATCTTATTTGGCAATGCCTGGGGCCCTCTCAATTCCCCCTTGTTCTCTAACGCCAAGTGCAATCAATTCATGGTAAAGTCTTTCAACACCTGGATGAGCAAGGATAAATATGCGGTTATCATAAAACAAGACAAGCATTTTTGTCGGTTTCCGGTGATAAAAAATCACTGCTTTTTCACCATTTTGCAAGGTAAACCATCCCGCGGTCAGCCCAGGCGTGCCATATCTGTATGTGCTTCGAACCGGCTGCCATGGTCCGACAGTATCCGCCAAAGTGATACGGGTTGCGGAAAGATCAATAATCGCGTGCTCCTCCCAGGCTTTGAATGTCAGCTTGTTTCCCTCCAGACGCCAACCGTCTCCAACGCACTCCTGAATCGAACATCGGAATACGCCGAAGACAAAAATAGCGACAATCAGCAAAACAGGCCAATGACGTCCAATCACACCGGCTTTGTACATTGCAATTGCAGCAATGGTAATGACGCCTATCAAAATTAACCACGGTTCGAAGGATAAAGCCTTAATAACATCATAGGTGCTAAGTTGATATGACATCTATTTACCTCCGATTATATTTGTTCGAGGATAATGCTGTTGTCTTCAATGATCGGGAGGAATGAATTTCGACAGCTGACGATGCGCCATAGCTTAAATAGGGACACTTCCCTGTTTTCCTGAAGAATAAATATGAAATTGTCCTTATTTTTCAGTAACTTCTTTTAAGTCCTATTTACTTCACAGCGTTGCCCACAACCCAAAAAGCATCATTATCAAACCCTCTGAAAGTGGGAGAATGCTTGTGATCAGCAAGGTAACTCCTACCGATATGGCCAACATTAGAGAAATATCTATTACATCAACAACAAGGCGGCGCCAGAATCCAGCATATGATTCACGTGCATAGTACACACCTTCCGGCAAACATGACGAATGCATGTTAAATCCTTTCTTACAAAGCTAACATTGTTAATTTGTTGATTAACTTTCCTTTTCAACAAATATTCTCAACTAGTAATCGACAAATTAACTATGCCCTTAAAGAAACTCCGGTCTCTTTCTGCCTCAGTTTCAGTGGGGCGTGATGATTATAGCCTTCA
>DASRZQ010000066.1:0-38331 GCA_035686205.1 Geobacteraceae bacterium | reverse complement strand
GTATGCCCGCACACCGGGCAGATGAAGTAGTCAAATGGCTCGATGTCCTGGTCGAGGGTATCCAGCGCCTTCTGGTAAAGCCCGGCATGGACCTTCTCCACCTCGTTGGCGAACTTGAACGAGCGCAGCGCCCGCGCGCTGCCTTCGCCTTCGGCCTCCGCTATCATCTGCGGGTACATGGATTTGAATTCGTGGGTTTCGCCGGCAATCGCCTCGACCAGGTTTTCCTGGGTGGATTTGATGCCGTCCATGGCCCTCAGATGGCTGTGTGCGTGTACAGTTTCGGCTTCGGCCGCGGCCCTGAACAGTTTCGCCACCTGGAGAAAACCGTCCTTCTCGGCCTGGGCTGCAAACGCCAGGTATTTTCTGTTCGCCTGGGATTCTCCCGCAAATGCTTCCTTCAGATTATTCATCGTTTTCGGTCCTTCGGGCATGGCGCTCCTCCTTTTCGACGTTTTCAGGAATTCCGGGCGTCCGGCCCGGTATCAAAGTCTTGTCATATCCGTGTGTTGTTCATTATGCGGATTTATGTGAATCATCACATCCCCCACATTGGAAAATTTCCCGAATATCCGCTTTTTGACCTCGGTGGCGATGTCATGGGACGTCTTAACCGTCAAGCTCGGGTCCATGTCCAGCTTCAGGTCGATAATCAGGTATCTTCCGTAACGGCGTGCCCTGATCTGGTGTACGTGCTCAACGCCGTCGACATCTTCCGATAGCGCCACAATGGCGCTTATCAGCTCTTCCGGCGGCCTGCCGTCCATCAGGTCGTGGGCGGCTGACCTGAATACCTTGAACCCCATGTGGAAGATAAACAGCGCCGTCAGCCCCGCGGCAAGGGGGTCCATGATCCCCAGCCCGAAATATGCGCCGGAAACGCCGGCAAGAGTGGCTATCGACGTAATCGCGTCCTTGCGGTGGTCTCCGGCAAGAGCCTGCACGGCGGGACTTCCCACGCGGTCTCCCGTTGCCCTGGTAATCCTGTAAAGCCACTCCTTGACAACTATCGTTACGAAAGCCGCAAGGACCGCCAAAATCGATGGAGATTCCGGTTTCCCCTCCAGGATGGTGCCTGCGGCCTGGGCAAGAATGCCGGCTCCGGAAATAAATATGATCAACGACACGAATATCGCCGAGATGCTTTCAGCCTTGCCGTGCCCGTAAGGATGCCTTCCGTCCAGCGGCTGCCGTCCCATCCGGACAGCGATCAAGGTCGCCGTTATCGCCACAAAATCACAGGCGCTCTCGATACCGTCGGCAAAAACGGCCTCCGATTTCCCGTAATATCCGGCGGACAGCTTCATTATCATCAGAACCGCATTTATCCAGAAGCCAGTTTTGATCACCCTGTCGGCGCCCTGAAAGCGTCCTTGCGCACCGGCCGGGCCGACATGATTGCTCAATAAGTTCCTCCCGAAGCATCATATAATCTATAGTACAAGTATCCGGGACATTTTCAATAGCCTTCCGCCTCGCGGAGAGGAATGGAAGTCATGTTTTTCCTGCCTCCCTGATGTCCTTCAGTTTCAGCTGGACACTTTTCCTGCCGTTCCAGCTGTTGACATCCAGGGAAAAAGCCGCGTCGACCATACCATCGTGGCTCCCTGTTCCCGCCATGTTGAAGCCGATGGCATCGAAACGTGCCCCGCCACAATCCAGCCTGAGCTTCAGATGCCGCTCCTTCAGCACGCGCCGGTCCTCCACAAGCGCCCCGCGCACGGCAAACACCGGGGTCGGGTTTCCCATTCCGAAAGGCCCCAGGGAAGCAATCAGTTCAGCGGTCTCAAGGGTGATTTCCTCCGGCGCCAGCTCCGCGTCGATCATCAGTTGGGGTTTCAGGTCCTCGGGAGACAGGAGCCCGTCCGCAACCGAATCGAATTGCTCCACGAAAGCCTCCAGTGTCGATTCGTCGATGGAAAGCCCGGCGGCGTATTTGTGGCCGCCGAACTTGAGAAGGTGTTCCGAGCATGACTTTAGGGCGTCGTGGAGATGAAAACTGGGGATGCTGCGGCCGGAGCCTTTGCCGCTGCCGTCCTGGAGAGCGATAAGGATAGTGGGCCGATGATAGAGATCGACAATCCTCGACGCGACGATTCCGACCACGCCGGCATGCCATTTTTCCGAAGCCAGGACAATGCTTTTTCTGCCGCGCAGGGCGGGATCGGCTTTCACAACGTCGAGAACGTCCCGGAGCATGGCCTGTTCGAGGGACTGGCGCATAGTGTTGCTCGCATCCAGTTCCTCGGCCATGGAACCGGCCCTTTCGGGGTCATCGCAGAGCAGGAGCTCGACACCGAGGGTTGCGTCCTCAAGCCTTCCCGCCGCGTTCAGACGCGGAGCGAGACGGAAGCCCACAGATCCGCAGTCCACGGCGCCGCCCACCCCGGAGACCTTCTTCAGCGCCCGGATCCCCAGCCTCGACCCGCGGGACAGCTCACGCAGGCCGTGTTTGACGAAGATCCTGTTCTCGTCCAGGAGAGGGACAATGTCGGCGACCGTGCCGAGCGCCACCAGGTCGAGATATTCCCGCAGGTCGGGCTCTTCCCCCGCCGTAAAATGCCCCTGGCGGCGAAGCTCCCCCCGCAGGGCGATCAGCAGGTTGAAGGCGACCCCTACCCCCGCCAGCGATTTGAAGGGGAACGTGCATCCGTGCTGCATCGGATTGAGCAGGGCATACGCCTGAGGCGTCGAGCCTCCGGGGGTATGATGGTCGGTTATTATCAGGTCGATGCCCAGGGACGCACAAAACAGCGCTTCCTCCACCGCGGTCGTCCCGCAGTCCGCGGTGACTATGAGATCGGCCTTGCGGTTCGCGGCATTCTGAATCCCCTCCTCGCTTAGACCGTAACCCTCCTCCAGCCTGTTGGGAATATAGTAAAAACAGTCCAGCCCGATCTGCCGGAAAAAGCTCGTCAGCAGGGCTACCGAGGTTACTCCGTCCACGTCGTAATCGCCATAGACGCAGACGCGCTCGCCGTTCCGGACAGACCTTGCCAGTCTCTCCACCGCTTCGGCCATACCTTTCATAAGAAAAGGATCGTGGATCTCCGACAGCGAGGACGAAAGAAAGCGCCGGGCATCAGCGGGCTCTCCGATTCCCCTTTGCGCCAGGAGGCGCGCCACAAGCGGCTGCAGGGAGAGATCCCGGGCCATCCGCGCGACGGCGTTCGGGTCTGATTCCCTGAATTCCCAGCGTTTTTCGTGATTTATTTCCAACTGATGCTCCGAAAAAAAATCCCCCGCGGTACCGAGGGGGATTTTTAATATTGACGGAAATTCAGGCCTTCGCCGGTTTGCCGCGGCTTTCCCATATGACGACAACCGGGCTGGCCACAAATACCGACGAGTAAGTGCCGACGACCACCCCGATGACCAGGGCGAAGGAAAAGTCGTGGATTACTTCCCCGCCGAAAAGAACCAGGGACATGGCGGCCAGGAACACGGTCAGAGATGTGATTATGGTTCTGGAAAGCACTTCGTTGATGCTCAGGTTGAAAACCGTCGGGAGAGCCTCCTTCAGGTTTTTCCGCAGGTTTTCCCGAATCCTGTCGAAGACCACCACGGTATCGGTCAGCGAATAGCCCGCGATGGTCAGGCACGCGGTAATGAACAGAAGGTTGATTTCCTTGTTCATCACGTAAAAAACTGCAAACATCGCCAGCACGTCATGGAATGTGGCGATCGCCGCCGCCACGCCGAATTTGAAATCGAAACGCCAGGCAATATAGATAATGATGCCCAGCATGGCGATGGCTATGGCGATCAGCGTATCCTTGCGCAGCTTCTCGCCGATGGACGGCCCGATCTCGGTGGAGCTCTCGACGGTAAACCTGTTGTCGGGGAATTCCTTTTTGAATATATCTTCCACCGTGCCCGCCACCTTGCCGATAGCCAGATTTGTCTTGCCGATCTTGATCAGGAGCTTGTTGCCGTCCTTAACCTCCTGCAAATTGGGTTCAAGCCCGTATTTCAGCAGTGCGTTGCGGGCTCTGTCCATGGCGATGTGCTTGTCGAATTTCATCTCCAGGGCGGTCCCGCCGGTAAAGTCGATGCCCATGTTGGCCGTACCCCTGGAAACCTGGATGACTCCCAGAATGCCTATGATGGCTATGATTCCCGATATGACGAAGGAAATGTGCCTCTTGCCGATAAAATCTATATTTGTTTTCTTGATGAATTCCATGAGTTCCCCCCTGAGTCGGCTAAATGCTGATTCTTTTCGCCCGGCCGGAACCGAGGAAATAGTCGAATACAACCTTGGTGCCGATCAGCGATGTGAACAGGTTAATTATGACACCGAGGCTCAACGAGACCGCGAAACCTTTCACCGGACCGGTTCCGAACTGGAAGAGAACGGCCGCGGTTATCAGGGTGGTTACGTGAGAGTCCATGATGGTCAGGAACGCCTTGTCGTATCCCGAATCCAGGGCCGCCTTCGGCGTCTTGCCGAGCCTCAGTTCCTCCCTGATCCGCTCGAAGATGAGAACGTTGGAATCGACCGACATCCCGATCAGCAGCACGATGGCGGCTATGCCGGGAAGGGTCAGCGTGGCGCCCAGCGCCGCAAGGGCGCCCATCAGGTAGACCACGTTCAGTACCATCCCGATGTTGGCCACCATACCTGACAGATGGTAATAAAACGCCATGAACACAACCACCAGAAGCACTCCCACCAGTCCGGCCACAAGTCCCTTTCTTATGGAATCCTGGCCGAGGGAAGGACCGACGGTAACATTCTGGATGATATTGACCGGCGCGGGAAGAGCCCCGGCCCGCAGTACGATGGCCAGGTCGCTCGCCTCTTTCTCCGAGAACGAGCCGGTTATCTGGGCGCTGCCGCCGGATATCCTTTCCCGGATAACCGGGGCGGAATATATGTTATTGTCGAGAACGATGGCGAAACGCTTGCCGACATTGGCCGCGGTAACCTGGTCGAACAGCTTCGCGCCCAGCGAGTTGAATTCGATGGCTACGTAGGGCTGGTTGAACTGGGAATCGATGCGCACCTGGGCGTCGGTCAGCAGGTCACCGGTGATGAGCGTCTTCTTCTTCAGCACATATGGGATATCAGTAGCGGCGCCGGTTGTCGGATCGATTTTTTTCTCGTAAAGAATCTCGTCGTCTTCGGGAATCGCTCCGGTCGCCGCGGCGGCGGGATTGGCATTCTCGTCGACCAGCTTGAATTCGAGCCTGGCCGTTTTGCCGATCAGCTCGATGGCGCGTTTCGGGTCCTTGATACCGGGAAGCTGCACAACGATATGATTGATCCCCTCGCGCTGGATTACGGGCTCCGAGACCCCGAACTGGTCAATCCTGTTGCGGATGGTTTCAAGTGCCTGCTGTACCGACCTGTCCCTGATGGTCTGCATTTCGCTCTCGTTCATGCGCATCTGGAGGCTGATGAAGCCGCCCTGGTCGGCCGGCGGCAGCATCTCCATGCGGGGATACTTGTCCTTCAGCAATTTCTGCACCGTGTCGGCGGTCCCCTTGTCGAAAACGACGACCGCGACCTTGTCGCTGCCGACCCTTGCGGAGCTCTTGAAACGGATGTTTTTGGCGTTCATCGTATCTTCGAGATCGGTGGCGATTATGTCGAGAGCTCCCTCAACCGCCTTCTGGGTTTCCACCTCCATGACCAGGTGGATACCGCCCTGCAGGTCAAGCCCCAGGTGGATTTTGTCCTTCGGAAGAATTCCCTGCCACCAGGAGGGGAGCTTGGCAACGAGAGTCGGTGTCAGGTAGAGCATGGATAACAGAAAAAACACAACAATCAGGCTTATTCGCCAGGTAAGACCCTTGGACATGCTGGTCTCTCCTTTCAGTAAGTTAAGGCTGCCGGTCGCCGGCAGCCTGTCTTTGTCCTTCTATGCCCGCCAAGTCTAGTCTTTTTTCAGTACGGCCGCGATATTCCCTTTCTGGATCTTGATGTTTACCCCCGTCGCGATCTCCAGGGTAACCACATTTTCATCAACAGCCGTGATCTTGCCGTAAATTCCGCCAGCGGTTATAACCTGGTCCCCTTTTTTCAGGGTTTCCAGAAGCGCACGGTGTTCCTTCATCTTTTTCTGCTGCGGACGTATCAGAATGAAGTAGAAAATCACGAAAATACCGAGCATCATGAAAATGCCTTGAAAACCTTGTGGAATATTAGCCATGTCAGCCTCCGAAATTTTGTTTTTTAACAACAAAAGTTGTGAAAAGCAGAAATATTCAATCTTTGAAAAAGCAGTTGCCTGATTCTTAATCAGCGCCCTTTTTTACCGGGTCCGCCTTTTTTCGTAAAACTCCCGCCTGAATTCATGGAACCGGTCTTCCGCTATCGATTGCCTCGCCCCTTCCATCAATGTCAGGTAATAGTGGAGATTGTGGTACGTATTCAGCCTTGCGGCCAGTATTTCCCCCGCCCGGAACAGGTGCCGCAGGTACGCCCGGCTGTAGTTGGCGCAGACATAGCAGGAACATTCCGGATCGATGGGCGACGGGTCCTCGGCATGGCACGCATTTCTTATGTTTATGCTGCCGAAGGACGTAAACAGCATGCCGTTGCGGGCGTTCCTGGTCGGCATGACGCAATCGAACATGTCATAGCCGAAATTTACCGCTTCAACCAGGTCTTCCGGCGTGCCGATCCCCATCACGTAGCGCGGGCGGTCTTCGGGAAGCCGGGAAGAGCAGCAGTCCATCATTTCGTACATCAGCTCCTTTTCCTCGCCGACCGAAAGCCCTCCGAGGGCATAACCGTCAAAACCCGTTTCACAAAGCTCGCCGGCGCTTTGCTCGCGCAGGTCCCGGTACATCCCCCCCTGCACAATGCCGAACAGCGCCTGGTCATCCCGCCGCCTGGCTCTCTTGCACCGCAAGGCCCAGCGTGTGGTCATTTCCATCGACCTGCGCACGTGCTCCCGGTCCGACGGATACGGCGGGCAATCGTCGAAGCACATGACAATGTCCGCCCCCAGCGCTTCCTGGATGGCAACGGAGATCTCCGGCGAAATGAAGTGGTACGACCCGTCAATATGCGACTGGAAGGTCACCCCTTCTTCCTTGATCTTGCGCAGCTCGCCGAGGCTGAAAACCTGAAACCCGCCGCTGTCGGTAAGTATGGGCCCTTGCCAGTGCATGAATTTGTGCAGACCGCCCATGCGCCCGACCAGTTCGTGTCCCGGACGGATATAAAGGTGATACGTGTTGGCAAGGATAATCCGCGCGCCGACCTCCCGCAGTTCCTCTGGGGTCATGGCCTTCACCGTCGCCTGCGTCCCCACCGGCATGAAAATCGGTGTTGGAATTTCGCCGTGCGGCGTTGCCAGCAGGCCGAGCCGGGCACGGCCGGAAATATCCTTTTTTATGACCTTGAAATTAATTGCAGTCAAGCTTATTCGGTAATCCTTCCACTATTTGCCGCAAGCCGCCAATGCGTCTCAAATAATAATCATTGCGTCGCCGTAGCTGAAAAAGCGAAAACGCCTGCGCACCGCCTCTTCGTAGGCCCGCAGCACACGCTCCCTGCCGCCGAACGCGGAAACGAGCATGAGAAGGGTGGAACACGGCAGATGAAAATTGGTTATCAGGCCGTCAATCACCTTGAACGAATAGCCGGGATATATAAAGATATCGGCCTCGCCTTCGCCGGCCGGCAGCGTGCCGTCTGGCGCGGCGGCCTGCTCAAGCGCCCGGGTGGTCGTCGTTCCGACGGCAATAACCCTGCCCTTCCCTTTTATCCTTGCATTGACGGCAGCAGCCGTCCCTGAGGGAATGGAATAGAACTCCCGGTGCATCCGGTGCTCGACAAGGGTCTCGACACGGACCGGAAGGAATGTCCCGAGACCGACATGCAGGGTGAGCGTCGCAATTTCGACCCCCTTTCCGCATATTTCATCGAGCAGTTCGCCCGTGAAATGAAGTCCCGCCGTGGGAGCGGCGACGGCGCCTTTTACCTTGGCAAACACAGTCTGGTAGCGTTCCCGATCCTCGTTAACGGCGGGCCGCTTTATGTATGGCGGCAGAGGCATGCTGCCCGCCCGCTCCAGCCACTCGTCGAAACCGCTGACGGGTGAAAACGAGACAATCCAGTTGCCGTCGGCTTCGCTGCCTTCAAAGCGGGCAGTCATCCCGTCCGGAAGGTTTACTGTCGAGCCGGGACGGGGCTTCTTGGAGCATTTGACAAGGCATTCCCAAACCTGCCCTTCGCCGGCAAGTCTTTTGACCAGGAAAATTTCAATCCGGCCGCCGCTTTCCTTGACCCCGAGAAGCCGGGCCGGAATGACCCTGGTGTCATTCAGCACCAGAAGATCACCTGCCCGGAAATATCGGCTTATTTCGGGAAAAGCCGCCTCGTTGATGGTCCCTTCAGTCCTGTCCAGGACCATGAGGCGGGAGGCGTCCCGCCGGTCCGCGGGCTTTTGCGCAATAAGTTCCTGAGGGAGCGCGAAATCGAAATCAGTTAACCGCATATACAAATTATATCAGTATATCTTTTCCAGGGTCGTTCCCGGATAGTAATAGGAAAGAATTTCCCTGTAGCTGAAGCCTTCTTCAGCCCGTTTCTTGGCGCCCCACTGACACAGTCCAACGCCATGCCCGTAGCCGGCTCCGGTGAAAACAGCGTTTTCCCCGTTTATGCGAACGTCGAAATTGGTGCTTTTTATTACCGTATAGCCGACTGTTTTCCGGAAGTCGACCGCCGAAATGTTTTTCGAACCGCGGACGGACAGAAGGCTCAGCGCCGTTACCCTGCCGCTCCTGTCCCTGTCCAGGGTTATGATCCCGCGCAGCCCAGAAACGTCGTATCCGCCTCTTCGCAAAAGCGACTCCAGTTTTCTGATGGGCAGGGTCTGCTGCCACGACACTGACGGAGAAGCCAGACAGTACTTGCAATCGACCCCTTTTAGATACGGCAGAGCGACGGACCACACATTTTCCGAAGCTTCCGTATGCCCCCCGCAACTGGAATGGAAAAATGCCTGTATGACCTTGCCGTTATAAGTCAGAACCTCGCCGGCCGTTTCCTGAACGCCCCTGTAGGCACGGGAGTCTTCACCGTCGGACCCGCCATAAACCTGGTCCTGAACCGTCGATTCCAGCTGGTACTCGCAATTTTTTCTTGCTTCTCTCTGGAAAACCGCGTATGACCTGGCAACCACCGCCTGGGCCTTTACCGCCTCCATCGACCACTGGGATGAAATTTCCCCGTTGATGATCCCCGTGAGATAATCTTCAAGGGGGAGATCGTTCACTACCAGCAGTCCTTTTTCGTCGGCAATGATTTCTATGGCGCCACGGTAGCCTTTGCCGTTAACAAGCACGATATCCGGAGCGCTTATGCGCAGCCTCTCAGCCATTATGCCGTTTAAGGCCAATCCGTATCTCACCTTTTTCACTGCTGCCGGGCCTGTCACGTCCAACCGTGCACCATGCCCGTCGCAAACAACAAGCCCGGTACCGTCAAGCCTTACCGACTCCGTTCCCTTAAGCACGGCGACACGGATGTTGTCCGGGCGGACGGCGACGGCGTTTCCGGAAACGGGGAAAATAAGCACCAACAGCAGAATTAAGGCTGATAATCTGAAAATACGCAATCTGTCCTTTCAAAAAACTTATTGATGAAATCAAAAATCAGGTATCAAGTCAATGTTTTTATCATCGCGCCTATATGCAGACAATTACCGAGCTGGCTAACCAGTTGCAGTTACGGTTAAATTGAACGTATTGCAGAAACGGGACCGGCGGAAAAAACTGGCAGGCGACTGCTTCCGGCCGAAGCCGGTCCATGTCGGCGCAGAAACTCGGCGGGGGCCAGGCATAATAGGCCGCGGCCACCCTGTTGTCAAGCTTTCAGGAGGGCAAATCTTCTCCTCAGGTTTCGGGTGCGAAATACCATGCAGTTTTCTCCAAGTCAAAAATTACTTCCGCCATCCGCGCACAGACGGGAATCCTGGAATTTCAGGCGTGTTCACATGGACCCGATAACGCTTTTGCGGACTTGACGACTTTCCAGAATATCAGTCCGGAATTTCTTGCAATTTTCGCCGGTCAGATTAAACAACATTATTTAGGAGTTTTTCTGAAAATAATTGCTTAGAAATAAAAACTTTGATATTTTTTTCTCACTTGCAAATGCAAGTTTCCGGAAAGACTTCACGAGACCATTGCAACAACTGATAAATGTCGAGCCGCTAATTTTATTTAATTTTGATAATAAAACAACTTTTTAAATACTATTTGCATTAAATTAAAACAATTCTTGCATTTTTAGATCGTTTCTGTTATGTAACCATTCATCAACCGTCAAAACATAACAGGTTCTTCATGATAATCATGTATAAATTTCGATTTTTGCACGGCCCGTCCGGGTTTTGCTCGGGCCTCAAGGCCCGGTTGGTCAAGTGAAGGATGCACAGTTAATGCCTATCAAAAGAAACATGACATTTCCTGGCAATACCGTTAATTCCTTGGCAATAATTTCACTGTTTGTCCTGTCGGCATTATTTTACTATCATTGCTCCTACCCTGATTTCGAAAAAGACTCCCGTTTTATAATGGGGAAAATATATCCCCGGATCGAGAAAATCATGTATTCCGGAAAACCTTCAGGAATAAAAGAAATTCTCGACAATTTCAGATCGGAGTATTCCATCCAGTCAATACGGATCATCGGCAATGACGGCAGAATTATTTCATCTTCGGGCACCGACACCCCCGGGACCACTTCCTCCGCCGCCGAGCAGATGGCGGGCCTCCATGGCCATGATTTCCTTCAGATATTCAACCAGGACGGCCCTTCCGTTGTTGTCGCCCGCCCGATCCGCAACGGAGCCACATGCCGGCGTTGCCACGCCACGGACGCACAAACGCTGGGCATCATCTCGATGACATTCTCTCGCGACATTCCGGGCTTCCTTCCCGTCAGAAATGGTCGGTATTTAATTCCCGCCGTTTCAGCCGTCTTTATTCTCGCGTTTTTTTTCTGCTCTTCATCCATGGTCTTCGCACGCAAACGCAAATTTATCGATGAAGCGCAAACAGTCGCGCGCCGGGAAACTACCAATGAAAATGGAAACGGCGGTTCAGCGACGCTTGCAGGACCTCTTCCGGTCGAGAAAAACCTTGTCTCATTCCAGAAGAAAAAGAATGCAGTACCCGAGTATTTTGCCAAAAGATTTTCACAGGCGGGACACAGGACGCGAAAAAACTGGTCCTGCGAGATCGAGCCCGGCCACACAGGCGGGCCGCTGGCGGCTTCGGAACCGCTGCGCGGGACATTTGACGCGAGAAAGATCCCGATCGGCCTGATCGCCGAAGGTTTGGACGAAAAGAACCTGAGCCTGGTGAAAACGCTGCAGAGACTGTCCGCCGTACACAAGGTCGCGCTGACTACAAACTCGACCATGGAGCTGGATAAAGTATTTCACAATCTGCTCGATGTCACCATGAAGGCTCTCAATTCGGAAATCGGCTATATTCTCCTTTTTGACGGAGATCGCGGAACTTTTCAGGTGCACACCGTCCTCGACCATGCCGGAAATCCGGTAAAAGTCCCGGAAATCCCTCTCTCCCCCGAAAGCGTATCCACATGGGTGTTTAACAGCAGAAAACCCATGCTAATAAGAAACATCGGGGATTACGCGCAATTCAGCCGGCAGAGCCAGCTGGGCCACGAGCGGAAAAGTCTCGTTTGCGTGCCCCTGACCATCCGCAACGAAATTATCGGCACCATGTCGGTGGTCAACAAGATTGACGACTCGATGTACACGCCTGAGGACCTCGAACTCTTGACGACAATCGCGTCTCAGGCAAGCTTTGCAATGAAAAACGCGAAATTATACGAGGAGCAGCAGAAAATCTATATGAACATCATTCACGCTCTCGTATCCATCATCGACGCCAGCGACAGCTATACGCGCGGCCACTCGGAAAGGGTGACCATCTACAGCCTGGAGCTTGCCAGGAAAATCAATCTCCGCGGCGGCAGGCTCGACATCGTCGAACGTGCCGCGATACTCCATGATATCGGAAAGATCGGCATCAATGCATCGCTGCTGAACAAGGAAAAAATCCTTTCAAATAAAGAAATCTTCAAATTGCGCCAGCATCCGCTTACCGGGATGAAAATCCTTGAACCGCTGGACTTCCTGGGAGACGTGAGCATATGCGTAGGCCAGCACCACGAGAGATTCGACGGGATGGGATACCCGTTCGGCATTCCGGGCGAAAAGCTCCTGATTGAATCCCGCATCCTGGCCATTGCGGATGCATTTGACGCCATGACATCCAACCGCCCGTACCGCAAGGCGTTATCGCCCGAAAAGGCATTGCGGGAGATTACAGACAACGCCGGAAAACAGCACGATCCAGTCCTTGTCCGCCATTTCGCGCATTTGGTTGAAAGCGGGAATCTGGATCATCTGATATCACATGCCGACAGCGCTTGCGCACAAATCCATGAAGCCCCGAAATTCCTGTACGGCTCCGTGAGATCAGCCTGAGTCCCGCAAACCCCGAAATTTCGTCCTCTCCATCTTGCCCCTTGCCGCAATTCATGATATATAAATTCCAGCCGAAAATCCCGCGATTATCTTTATTCGCGGAAACCCGCCGCGATACCCCCCCGGGATGACTCCGGCGACAAGCGCCACATGGTGAAAGACTTCCGGAACAAAGCCTCTCTATATTTCCGCGAGGACCCCAGTGAATTACCTTTTAGAAGTTAAAGGCCTCAAAACCCATTTCTTTCTTTCCGCCGGGATCGTGAAAGCTGTCGACGGCATCAATCTTGCGCTGTCCGATGGAGAAACCGTGGCAATCGTCGGGGAGTCCGGGTGCGGGAAAAGCGTTACAGCGTTTTCCATCATGCGGCTCGTCTCCCCTCCGGGGCGTACCATTGCCGGAGAAGTCTATTTCCAGGGCAAAGATCTGCTGAAGCTTTCGGAGCAGGAAATGCGCGACATAAGGGGCAACCGCATTTCCATGATATTCCAGGAGCCGATGACGTCGCTGAACCCGGTTTTCCGCGTAGGAGAGCAAATCGCTGAAGGAATGAGGCTGCATCTGGGACTTTCCGCCGAAGAAGCCCGCGACCGGACGATCACGATGCTCGGCCAGGTGGGCATTCCGTCGCCCGCGGCAAGATTCGGAGATTATCCCCATCAGCTCAGCGGCGGAATGAGACAGCGCGTCATCATCGCCATGGCCCTTGCATGCAGGCCCCTTCTCGTTATCGCCGATGAACCGACCACCGCCCTTGACGTGACGATACAGGCGCAGATACTGGAGCTCATGGACCAGTTGAAATCGGAGCGCAGCATGGGCCTGATACTTATTACCCACGACCTGGGAGTGGTGGCGGAAAGGGCCCACCGCACCTGCATCATGTATGCGGGCAGGATAATCGAATCAGCGGACACGGCCGAATTGTTCAGGAACCCGCTACACCCTTACACCGAAGGGCTGCTTGCCTCCCTGCCCCAGAAATCGGTGCCAGGCAAGCCGCTCAGGACCATACCCGGCTATGTTCCGAGCCTTCTTGAAGATTTGCCGGGATGCGGTTTCTGCGACCGCTGTCCGGAGAAAAGATGGGAGTGCAAGGCCCGTCCGCCCGAACAGAAGGAGATCAGCCCCGGGCACATGGTGCGCTGCTGGAAGTATTCATGAAACCAATCATAGAAGCGTCACAACTGAAGAAATACTTTCCCGTGAAACCCTCGGCTTTTGCGGAACCGCAGCTGCTGAAGGCCGTGGACGGAATCGACCTCAGTCTCCGTGAAGGGGAATCGCTGGGCCTTGCGGGCGAATCGGGATGCGGCAAGTCGACAACCGGCAAGATCCTGGTGGACCTGCTGAAACCCGACGGAGGGACTGTGCTATACCGGGGCCGGGAGCTTGGCGGCATGGGCAAAGCCGAAAAAGCCGCTTTCCGCAAGGAAGTCCAGATGATCTTCCAGGACCCGTATTCTTCCCTTAACCCGAGGATGAGAGTCGGGGAGATTATCGGCGAACCCCTTTCCATCCACCGGCTCGTTCATTCGTCGAGACGCCGCGATACGGTAATCGGCCTGATGAACAAGGTTGGGCTTTCGGAAGAGCATTACAACCGGTATCCGCACGAATTTTCCGGCGGGCAGCGACAGCGTATCGGCATAGCCAGGGCGCTTGCGGTCTCTCCGCGGCTTATCGTGGCCGATGAGCCTGTTTCCGCGCTTGATCTGTCCATCCAGGCACAGATAATCAACCTCCTGCAACAGTTAAGGTCCGAATATTCCCTTTCCTACCTCGTTATTGCCCACGACCTTTCGGTAATCCGCCACATGTGCGACAGAATCGCAGTGATGTACCTGGGAAAAATCGTCGAGAGCGGCAGGAGTGAAGATATTTTTTCAAGGTTTCTGCATCCCTACACTGAGGCGCTCATATCCGCCATGCCGCAGGTGGAACCGGGCCTGAGGAAAAAAAGGATCATACTCGGGGGCGACATCCCCACCCCGCTGGCCCCGCCGGGCGGCTGTCCGTTTCATACGCGATGCCCGTATGCCGAACGCCCCGTCTGCGCGGAGGTCCCTCCTCCGTTCAAGGAAACGGAGCCGGACCATTTCGCGGCCTGTCATTTCAGCATGAAACTTTTCAGATGAGGGGAAATTTCGATTTTTTTCCGTCTTTTCCTTGACAAATCCCTGCATAAACAATATAGATATATGCGGATTTATTTGCCAGAATAAGGAAGGTTCAAATGAAATTCGACAAAAACAGAAACTACGACGCGGAATCCGAAATCCTGAAAGTCCTGGGCCATCCGGTGCGTCTCAAGATCGTTGCCGGCCTTTGCTCCCAGGAGTGCAACGTAAAGTATATATGGGAATGTCTCGGGTTGCCGCAGGCAACTGTTTCCCAGCATCTCGCCCTCCTGAAGAACAAGGGAATCATTTCCGGAAAAAGGGATGGGGTGGAAGTGCATTACAGCGTAATCCACCCGCTGGCAAAAAAGATTATTGAAATTTTCGACTAACTTAAGCCAAAAATTCATTAAACATGAAATCCCCTCCACCGTGAGGGGATTTTTGCATTTTATACGGGAAAAGGATCGAACGATGCTGCATGTCAAACTGCAACGAGGAGCCGACAAAAGGGCAAAAGACGGTCATCCGTGGATTTTCAGCAATGAGATCGGAGAAATCTCCGGAGAACGCATCCCCGGCGAAACGGCCGAGGTTTACAGCTCCGCCGGGGATTACATCGGAACGGGGTACTATAACCCCCAATCCCTGATTGCCGTAAGGCTGCTTTCGAGAAACAGGGAGGATATCGACTCCGAGCCTTTCTACAGGCGGAAGATCCTCAAGGCGCTGGAGTACAGGCAGACATCGTATCCCGGTCTGGAAACGTTCAGGGCGGTCTACGGAGAAGGGGATTTCCTGCCCGGACTGGTTGTCGACAAATACGGGGATTACCTGTCCGTGCAATTCCTCACCCGCGGCATCGAACGGCGACGGGATCCGGTCGTCGGCGCGCTCGTCGACATCTTCGCGCCGAAAGGCATTGCCGCGCGCAATGATGTGGCGGTGCGCGGCCTGGAAGGGCTGGAGGAAAAAGTCGAGACGCTGTACGGCGAAATTCCCGAAACCGTTGAAATTGACGAGCACGGTCTCCGCTTCATGGTAAATATCCTCGAAGGCCAGAAAACCGGCCAATTTCTCGACCAGAAAGAAAACCACCGGCTGCTGGAAAAAATCTGCAGCGACAAGGTTGTGCTGGACTGTTTCTGCTACTCGGGCAGCTGGGCGATTCACGCGGCGGCTTACGGAGCCGATTCGGTTATCGGGGTCGACAGCTCGGAAAAGGCGATTTCAATCGGAAGGGAAAATGCCGCACTGAACGGTTTTTCGGACAAAGTACGTTTTGAGGCATCGGACGCCTTTGAAAGGCTGCGAAGCTTCAAAGGTGAAGGCAAGCTCTTTGACGTTGTTGTACTGGATCCGCCGGCCTTCATAAAAAGCCGAAAACACATCAAGGAAGGGGTCAAGGGCTACCTGACCATAAACCGCCGTGCCATGGATATACTGGAGGCGGGGGGGTATCTTGTCACATGTTCCTGCTCTCACCACATGAGTACCGGAATGTTCCGCGAAATGCTTCATAAAGCCGCGCTGCAGTCGGGTCGGGAGATGCGGCTCATCGAAACCCGCTCACAGGCGCCGGACCACCCCGTTCTCCTGTCCGTCCCGGAAACCGAATACCTGAAGTGCTTCGTCCTGCAGGCGGCCTGGTAAAATCCCGCGCCTGTTGTTCCGTCTCAGCCCCGATTCCGGACAGGCTTTTTTGCATTTTAGTCGTTTGCTTGTATGATTTATTATACTCAGCTCACTAAAACCTTCTGCAGACCTGAAATCAAACAGTTCCCGTTCCCGTTCCTGTGCTGAACAAGCTACCAGTATCAAAATAAGTTGATAAGCTAAAATTTCTTTGTTATCTTTTGAAACTTCATTTTTGTATACATGGCCGGCTCAGCAATCCTGCCGGAAATTAATTCAATTATTCTTTGAGGGGAACCCGCATGCATTGGTATCAGACCTCACTGGGGAAAAAATATATCATGGCGGTCACTGGTCTCGGCATGGTCTGTTTTGTAATAGTCCACATGATCGGCAATCTCACCATATATGCCGGGCCGAACGCCATCAATTCGTACGCGGAAAAGCTGCACCTGCTCGTCCCCCTGTTGTGGGGCTATCGCGTCGTCATGCTGGCGCTGGTTCTTGCGCATATCTGCACCGGCGCAATCCTGTATCTGGAAAACCGGCGTGCACGCCCGACCGGTTATCAATGCAAAAGGAACGTTAAAACGTCTTTTCCGGCGGAAACGATGATCTGGACGGGACTCCTTCTCGGGGTGTTCATCGTTTACCACCTGCTGCATTTCACGGTCCGCGTCACTAATCCGGATATCTCAAACCTTTTGGATTCCCTGGGCCGGCCAAACGTGTTTGCCATGGTCGCCCTGAGTTTCGCCAGGACATCCATCTCCGCCGCATACGTTTTTGGTATGGCAATCCTGCTTTTGCATCTGTTCCACGGCATCCAGAGCATTTTTCAGTCTCTGGGTCTGAATTCAGCCGTTATCCTGCCCGTTTTCGAGAAATGCGGCCGGGTGATTGCATTTGCCCTGATGCTGGGTTTCGCGTCCATACCCGTAGTCTTTCTGTTCGGCATTTTGAAATTTTAGGGGGAATCACCGTGACACTTGAAGGAAAAATCCCGTCCGGACCGCTTGCGGAAAAATGGGACAAACACTGCCATGACATGAAACTGGTGAATCCGGCCAACAAACGGAAATTTTCCGTCATCGTGGTCGGGACAGGTCTTGCCGGCGCGTCCGCCGCCGCAACCCTGGCCGAACTCGGTTACAACATCGAAGCCTTCTGTTACCAGGACAGCGCACGCAGGGCGCACAGCATATCCGCCCAGGGCGGGATAAACGCGGCGAAAAACTACCCCAACGACGGAGACAGCATCTACCGGCTTTTCCACGACACCATAAAGGGGGGTGATTTCCGCTCCAGGGAAGCCAACGTCTTTCGCCTCGCCCAGATAAGCAATCATATCATCGATCAATGCGTCGCCCAGGGGGTCCCTTTCGCCCGCGAATACGGCGGCGGCCTGGCCAACCGCTCCTTCGGCGGGGCACAGGTTTCCCGTACCTTCTACGCCAGGGGCCAGACCGGACAGCAGCTTCTGCTTGGCGCATACCAGGCCATGTCAAGACAGGTGAGCCTCGGGAAAATAAAGCTCCACCCGCGTACCGAAATGCTTGACCTGGTCCTGATCGACGGCCAGGCAAAAGGCATCCTGACACGCGACATGGTAACCGGCGAAATCAGGCCCCACGCGGCGGATGCCGTAATCCTCGCTACCGGCGGGTACAGCAACGTATATTACCTTTCCACCAATGCGATGGGCTGCAACGTTACGGCCGCATGGCGCGCGTACCGCAAGGGGGCTTTCTTCGCCAACCCCTGCTTTACCCAGATTCACCCCACCTGCATCCCGGTGAGCGGCCATTACCAGTCGAAACTCACCCTCATGTCCGAGTCGCTGCGCAACGACGGACGTGTCTGGGTTCCCGTGAAGAAAGGCGATACGAGGGCACCCGAATCAATTCCCGAGGAGGAAAGGGACTATTTCCTGGAGCGCAAGTACCCCAGTTTCGGCAACCTGTCGCCTCGCGACATCTCGTCAAGGGCCGCCAAGGAAGTATGTGACGCGGGCCGCGGAGTGGGCAACACCGGACATGCGGTCTATCTCGACTTTTCCTCGGCAATCAAGAGACTGGGAGAGGATGTCATCAGGGAACGCTACGGAAACCTGTTCGAGATGTACGAGAAGATAACTGGCGATAACGCATATGCAACGCCGATGCGCATCTACCCCGCCCCCCACTATACCATGGGAGGATTGTGGGTGGACTATAACCTGATGAGCAATATACCCGGGCTGTTCGTTCTCGGCGAGGCGAATTTCTCGGATCACGGCGCCAACCGGCTCGGCGCCAGCGCGCTGATGCAGGGTCTCGCGGACGGCTATTTCATCATTCCGTACACCATTGCCGATTACCTGGCGCGAATCACTCCGGGGGAAGCTTACGTTTCCCATCAGGCGTTCCGTCAATCGGCGGAAGACGTCGAAAAACGCACCACAAAATTTCTTTCCGTTAAAGGGAAAAAGACCGTACATGATTTTCACGCCGCCCTCGGCCACATAATGTGGGAGCATTGCGGCATGTCCCGCTCGGAGAAAGGCCTGCTCAAGGCGCTCGAACTCATCCCCGCCCTGCGCGAGGAATTCTGGGAGAACGTCAACGTGCCCGGCAGTTCCTCGAATCTCAATCAGTCGCTGGAAAAGGCCGGGAGACTGGCCGATTTCCTTGAATTCGCCGAACTGATGTGCCATGCTGCCCTCAGCCGCAACGAATCGTGCGGCGCCCACTTCCGTGAGGAACACCAGACGGGGGAAGGCGAGGCAAAGCGCGACGATGCGAATTATTCGTACGTGGCCGCGTGGGAATACAGGGGCAGAGGGGTAAAACCCGAACTGCACAAGGAGCCGCTCGTTTTTGAATACCTGAAACCAGAGGTAAGGAGCTACAAGTAATGAACCTGACACTTTATGTCTGGAGGCAGAAAACCGCCAAGGATAAAGGCAAGATGTGCCGTTACGAGGCAAAAGACATAACAGGGGACATGTCTTTCCTGGAAATGCTCGATGTGGTCAACGAAGACCTGACAAAAATGGGTGAAGAGCCCATAGCCTTCGACCACGATTGTCGTGAGGGCATCTGCGGCACGTGTTCGCAGGTGATAAACGGGACCGCCCATGGCCCCGAAGCCGCGACCACCGTTTGCCAGCTCCACATGCGGCATTTCCGGGACGGAGACTCCATTTACATAGAGCCATGGCGCTCGCGCGCCTTCCCGGTAATAAAGGACTTGATCGTCGACCGCGGCGCCCTCGACAAAATAATCGAGGCGGGCGGATACGTATCTGTAGGCACCGGCGGAGTGCCCGACGCCAACGCGATACCCATAACCAAGGAAGACGCGGAAGACGCCATGGACTCCGCCGAGTGCATCGGTTGCGGCGCATGCGTGGCGGCATGCCCAAACGGCTCGGCCATGCTGTTCACCGCCGCCAAGGTGTCACACCTGGCAAAACTTCCCCAGGGAAAAATCGAGGGTTCCAGACGCGTCAAAAACATGGTGGAGGCAATGGATAAGGCGGGTTTCGGAAGTTGCGGCAACCACTACGAATGCCAGGCCGTCTGCCCGAAAGGAATCCACGTCAAGAACATCGCCAAAATGAACCGGGAATACATGAAATCTGTATTCAAATCCGCAAAGTAGCCGCCCTTCAAGGGCGGCCTGCGCGCCGCCGCCACCGCCGACCCGGCGGGTTATCCCACAAAAACCTTGTCTAGTGGATTCCCCATCAGAATCGGGTAATGAAGATATTATTCAGCTTCCATGAAAATATGCCGACGCCAAAGCCGGACTTTCCTGGACGTCAGTGAACAAATTTGTAACCTGCCGGCAGTATCCCACGTCTAATTTCCACCTGCAATCAAACTATTTCAAAGCATGTCATGTCGAACGAAGAGAGACATCTTTGATAAAAGTGTTCAAGATTTCTCGCTGGCGCTCGAAATGACAATGAATTGAATGCAACTTGGCATAAATCGAAAATATTGACTTTAAAAATTTTTTTTGGATGGCAAAATTAAAGCTGGCAGGAGACCGTTTGGCATTGCCACGTCAGAGGGGTAAAATGCTCGCACACCTCAAGGATTTTTTTGAGAAAAAGAAGAGGCTGTGGTCGATAATCTTTGGATTCGCCCTGGTGGCCATAATAGGTTATATTGATACCCTGACCGGCAGGGAGATATCTTACGCGGTATTCTATCTCATTGCCATCTGTTATATCACCTGGTTTGCCGGCATCTTGCCGGGTATACTCGCTTCCATAGCCAGCGCGCTTATCTGCTTTTTCGACGAATATACCGGTGCCCGGGTCAGCGAACACCCCATATTTCCATATTGGAATGCAGGGGGCATGCTCGGTATTTACCTGATCGTCCTCTACCTGTTGTCCGAACTGAAAGAAATCCTCAAGGTAAGAGAAAAAAATTGCCGGAACATGTCGTCCGACGGGGGCAAAGACCCCCAGGAACCTTCAGACAACGGCAAGAGTCCGGAAAAGAAGATTAAACCCTGAAAAAGCGGTTTACCGCGGACGGCAGAGGAAATCTGAAGAAATCAGATGTCTCTCTTCGTTCGAATTGACAAGACTGTTTGACAACGATTTAGTTTGATTATTTGTTCGGGGCGATGGAACTGGTCATCATGGCACATGCCTGCTCATGAGGTAACCGGTCCCGCGCACCGTTTTCAGCATGCGGGGTATGCCGTGATCATCCCCCAGCTTCTTGCGGAGCCTCGCTATATACATGTCCACGGTGCGGTTGAAGCCGTTATATTCCCTGTTGAGGACCGTCCGGTAGAGATCGTTGCGGCTGACAACCTTGCCGGCGTTCTGCCCGAGGTAGAACAGCAGGTCGAATTCCACCGAGGTAATACTTATCAGGCGCCCGTCAAGAGACACTTCCCGCCTGCCGGCGTCTATAACCAGACGGCCCAGGCTGACGGCGTAACCGGCACCTTTCCATTCGCTCCCGCCCCTGCGAAGCAATGCCTTGATTCTGGCGGCGATCAGCGTCCCGCTAACCTGTCCTCCTATGAAATCGTCGGCCCCGAGGTCAAGGGCCAGCATGTGAAAGATCTCATCAGGCCGGTCCGACAGAACGACCAGCGGCCCGGAGAAAGCTTCCCTGATTTTTACTAGCGCCGTAAGGGATTCGGGCTCCGTAAGGTCGAAGTCGAGCACAACCAGGTCCGGTTCCCTGTTCGGCACCGGTATTGCTGCATCCCGCCATCCGACAATTTGTTCCACGCAGTAGCCGTCTTTGCGAAGATTGCATATTACCGGCAAATTCGGTTTTTTCCACCCGGAATAGAGAAATATTTTTCTGGAGGCGGCGTCCGGAATAATCGATTCAGCCTTTGATGTACCGTAATTTTTTGCGCCGTGCATTTATTCTCCTTTAATTCCCGCAAGACGGATTCTGATTAACTTGTCCGCTTAACCCTCACCGGGAAAATGTGCAGAATTCAGGTCCGCCTTTGCCCGGATTATGCAAGCAGTGGCGTACGACCGGATAACCAGTCCGTAACGGCCATGCACACTCTTCGGCACTGTTTTCCTTAATTGAGGTTATTTTTGGGGTCTTTCTGGAGGAAGACGGATGAACTCTTTCGAAGGTTACAAAATAATATCAGGACGCCGGGCAAATCACGATTTTCCTGACCGTCATTGTTTGGAGGCTGGATTTCAAACTATTGCTATTAATCAAAAACGGCATTTGCTCGCGCAAAGGCGCAAAGATCGCTAAGAAATTCAACTGGTTGTAAAAATAATGAAAATAACCATTTGGGTAATTCGTTCGCCTTGATAACTTCCTGATTTTACTTTGCGTCCTTAGCGCTTTGCGAGAAACTGCTTTTTCTAGGATTAATGTTTCCCTGCCGCCGACACCTTGATGTCAACGTTCAACTGATTTCCCATTTCTTCAAGGTCAATTTCCCACCCCTTGCCGCAAAGCTCCGAAGGAACCGCAACCAGGGCCGTCATGCTGAATAGCGGCGCACCGCTGACCGGAGCGTGGCTGGTCTCGGTTTCCATCGATTCGATGTTGATGCCCCGTTCCGACAGATAGCGGGAAACCTCGTGAATTATACCCTCATGATCCGCGCCCTGCACTTCGATCTGGTATGGCAGCCATCCCGCGTGGGCCTCGGCGTAAGTCCGACCGGTCCGGCCAGTTGTCACCTTGTAGCCCTGCGCTGCCAGCTTTTCAATGTCCCCGCTCAGGCCGTCAAGCTGGTCAGGCGGCATTGAAACAAGCATCAAAATGGCAAACTCGCCGCCCAGCCTTGCCATCCGGCTTGTTTCCACATTGCCTCCGCGGTTGAGCAGCATGCCGGTGACGGTCTCGACAATTCCAACCCGGTCCGGGCCGGTCAGGGTAAAAACGATATTTTCACGCATGCGAAATAATCCTTTCCAATTGATTTGCGGTAACCGGCGCTTTCAGGATTCAAAAAACTCCTTGCCGAGAACATCCCTGGCAATGATAAGCCTCATGATATTCTGGGCTCCCTCGGCGCCCATCATGTAGGACGCCACGCCGCGCAGTCCCCTCTCAAGGCCCGCCGCCCTGGTGTATCCGTAGGCGCCGTGCCACATCATCACTTCCTTTATTATGTCGAAAGCCGCCGTGGGAGCGTACAGCTTGGCGGCAGCGACGGCCTTGTTTATGTCTTTATGGCCTAATTTCCCTTTGCCGTACATTTGGTCGAGCATCCACGCAGCCTTATATACCAGAAGGCGTGAAGTTTCAAGCCTTATGAAATTCTCCGCAAGCTGAAACTGGATTCCCTCGAAGCCGGCAAGCGGTTTTTTGAAAACTCTCCTTTTTTTGATATGCTCGGCGCCCGATTCCAGCGCCTTTCCGGCGGCGCCGACGCAAGCCGCGGATACGAGCGTCCGGGCGCAATTGAACCCTTCCATGGCATAATAAAAGCCCCTGTTCCATTCTCCCACGAGATAATGTTCCGGGATCTCCGCATTATCTATTTTTATGAAACCGTTGGATATTCCCTCCCTGCCCATCTGCTTCTGCATGGTTACGGTTACCCCCGCCTGGGCCCTGACCGGCAGAAAACATAAAGACAGGCCTTTATGACCAAGTCCCGGCCCGGTTCTGGTTATTGTGATATAGCCGCCTCCAAGCCGGTCAGCTTCCCTGACCCCGCTTATATAAGCCTTGGCGCCGTTCACTACCAGCTTGTTATCCTTTTTCACCAGTGAAGTGGACGTCGATGAAATATCAGACCCGCCCGAGGCTTCCGTGGAAGCGATCCCGAGGAATTTTTCGCCATTAATCACACCTGGCAGAATTTCATTTTTCGTCATTGCGCTGCCGTAACGGTCGAGGATGAACCCCCATCCCGCTTCAACTACGAACAGCACTGCCACGGCCATGCTTATTTCCGTTCTCGCTATCTCCTCGGCGACGATCGCGGCTTTGACGAATCCCCCTTCAGAGCCTCCGGACACCTTTGAAATGGTTGTCCCAAGCAGCCCCGCGGCCCCGATATCCGACATCAACTCACGGGGGATTTCGCCATTTTCATCAATCTCCGCGGCCCTCGGAGCAATCTCCCTTTCACAGAAATCCCGAACTCTTTTCCTGAAAATTTCCTGTTCTTCGGTGAATGCAAAGTCCATTTTTATATCCTCGATTTTTGAGTTTCATTTATTCTGCCCGCTTTTCAGCATACCCCAACTTTAAATGTATGCAACACGGCAAAACTTGCCTGCAATCTCCTTTAACCCTCCGCCTTTTGCCCTTTGTCCCCGTAACCGATTGACAAGCATCATCGGTTCGTCTATAAGTTGACCATCGGGTGAAGTTCGCCGCCGGCGAAACGGGGGAACAGTCAAAAATGTCAAAATTCGAGGGCAGCATCGGAATACTTACGGGCGGCGGAGACGCCCAGGGACTCAACCAGGTTATCGCGACGCTGACAATGAAGGCTATTGAAGACGGCTACCGTGTTGTAGGCATCAAAAGAGGATGGGACGGGCTGATCAATCTTGTCCCCGACAAAGACACCGACAACAGCAGGAATTTCCAGATATTGACGGTCGAGACGAAGAAAATTGCCCGGACCGGGGGCACTTTTCTCCACACATCAAGGGTCCAGCCGGACAACCTTCCCCAGGCGAAGGTTCCGGAACATCTGAAAAAGTTTTATTGCGGCGATACAAACGATCTGACCCAGGAAATTCTGAAAAACCTGCAGTTTTTGAAACTGGATTGCCTCATAGTTATCGGCGGCGACGATACTCTCAGGTACGCCAAGCGCCTTCATGACGAAGGAGTGAACGTCATCGCCATACCGATCACCATAGAAAACGATGTTCCGGGAACCGATTACTGCATCGGCTTCAGCACTTGCTGCACCAGGATAATCGAACTCACGAACAACCTCCGGACAATCGCCGGTTCACACGAGGCACTGCTGGTTGTGGAAGTCCCCGGCCAATACGCTGGATTTACGGCCCTCTATCCGGCCATGGCCGGTGTAGTCGACCGTTGTGTCATACCCGAATATCCCTTTGACATCGAAAGACTGACTGAACTGCTGTTGAGGGACAGAAACAAGAACCCGAGCAGATATTCGATCGTCCTGGTTTCGCAGGGCGCAAGAATGATAGACGAAAAAACGCAGACGCAGTGTGCCGACAGCATAGGGAAAACCGTGTCCGTGTGCCTGTCGAACCTGTCGGCGCAATACAACGGCGGCCAGGAAATCACCGCCTTTTACCAGGACCTGGGCAACCTGATCAGGTCCGGAAACCCCGATTCGCACGATTCCATGTTTTCCATGGCTTTCGGCACGATAGCTTTCGAGTTGATCGGGTGGAAAAAATTCGGCAGGATGGCGAGCTTCAAGGACGGCAAATACACATCCGTTCCCATCCAGGAAGTAATGGGGGAAAAACGCAAGGTGGGGATAAAACATTACAATTTCGATGAATTCAAACCCAGCTTCAGCAATTTCTTCGGAGAAATACCACTGACCGATTTCGAACTGCTTTCATGACTCCAGGATGCGGGAAAACCGTCATCCATCCCACCCCTTGCGCGCATTTCACTTAAAGGCACCCTTTTTCCGCTGAAGTTCGGCAATAAAGTCGCTGAATGTCCGGCAGATCTCCCCCGGCAAGCTTGCCTAAGTGCCCGGCAAACGACCGGCTAACTGAAGAACGAATGCGACAATCAGGATAATGATTATGCCCAGTATGCATACCGACAGGACAGCCAGTCGCAATTTCCTTTCCCGTACCGGCAGGGAACAGCTTTGCGTACCGGAACATATGTCTTGCCCCAGGTTCGAGTCAATTTCCGGCGCTACGGCGGTTTCGGTCAGGATTGGTTTCGGCATCCCGTCATCGACCATGGGAATATCTCCTTTGATGCTTCTTCGTCAGCATGAATGTTCCGTTCGGCGCATTTGCCTTGACTTGCATTTCCCGGTCAATTAATGAAATCCGCGGTATGGACTGATCCTTTTACATGGAGCAGGCACACCATACAACAGTTAATTAACTATATCATAATTATTTTCCGAATAATCATAAAAACTTGAAATTTGTATTATGAATTCTCCGGCCATCTGAACTTCAATATTTGAAAAACATTCGCTTCGCTGAAACGTATTAGATTTAATTATAATTCAAAGAGTGAATTACGGAATTCTTGAAATTACAGGATTCCAATCACTTGTCCAATCAAATTTATTCGATATTATTCCCCAATGAGGCTTTGAACATTTTCTGGAATATGAGGCATGCGAGTTTACCGGCCGTTAATAATTTCAACAGCAGGGGTAGCAATATGAAAAAACTCGTTTTCTTTCTCTTTCTGGCGGGTTGCGCAAGCATAAACCAGAATCCGAAGGTCCAGACGGCAGCGGGGGGACACGATAAAAAACCTCCTGTCGCTGAAAATGCCGCTCCCGCTTTCGTAAACCGGGAGTATTATTTCGGGGATGAAAGCGTAATAGGAATGGTGAGATACCACAAGGTAAGGGAAAATGAATCCCTGATAGAAATCGCCCGCATGTACAATCTGGGCTTCAACGGGATATCCGATGCGAATCGCGGGGCCGATCCCTTTGTACCGCCGACCGGTTTGATAGTGCAGGTACCCACGGAATGGATATTGCCCGATGTGAAGGCAAGAGAGGGAATCGTCATTAATATTTCCGAAATGCGGCTATACTTCTTCCCGCGCAGGAACTCGAACTATGTTTATACTTTTCCCATAGGAATCGGTGACGACGGCAAGGAAACGCCCGTCGGCAATTTCAGGGTAATCCAGAAAAAGGCCCGGCCTTACTGGGTTGTTCCGAAGTCGATCAAGCAGGAAGACCCGAATTTGCCGAACGTTGTACCGCCCGGGCCCGACAACCCGCTGGGCACTCACGCCCTACGACTGTCAATGCCGAGCGTTCTCATCCACGGCACCAACAAGCCTTGGGGTATTGGAAGAAAAGTCAGCCACGGATGCATCCATTTGTATCCGGAAGACATCCCGTGGCTTTTCGACAATGTCAAAACCGGCACGCAGGTGAAAATTATAAGGCAGCCGGTGAAAGCCGGCGTGAGGGCCAACAGGGTTTACCTGGAAGTACACGATAACGGAGACATGAATTACCTGCGCGAAGCCTTGGCAATCCTCGCCAGGAAAAAACTGCTGGAAAGGGTTGATTCCTCGAAGGTGCAACAGGCGGTCACGGAAAGGAGCGGCATCCCCACGGTGGTCTCGAATTGAGGGGATTCCGCTGATATTGTACAGCTATAGTCCTCCCTGGTCGAACTCCGCGGGGCCCGGCCCGGCTCCGAATTTATAAAGGACCAGGTTCACCCTGTCCTCGTCCCTGCTGAACAGAAAATTGAGATTGTGTTCGAAAGCCATTAGCGCGACCGGATCGATCTGCTTGGGGTCGCGCAGCTTGAACAGAACCCGGTTTCCCGCTTCAAGGTATTCGAGAAAGTAGGTGATGACATAAAAGTCCACCTGACGCCGTTCTCCGACCAGATCGACGAAACTTCCGTCTTCACCTTTCGCCCTTTGTCCGGCTTCCATCCTCATCGCGGCGGATGCCCAGGAATAGTCTGAGGAAATCGTATTTTTCGATCATCCGGGAAAGACCGTCCGTTTTCAGTTTCTCGCAACAGAGAAGACGTCCCAGTTCTGGTCCCATGCCGCAGGCAATGGCCTCTTCGTCGCTCCCCACCCCCTCGCCATCCGGTCGCGGTACTCGATCATCTCCGGATACTTGTACGTGGTGTCGATATGGACCAGCGGGAAAGGGATTTTTCCGAAAAAGGCCTTTCGGGCCAAGTGAATCATCGTCGTTGAATCCTTGCCGATTGAATAGAGCATGGCAAGGTTTTGGAATTTCCTGTAGGCTTCGCGGAAGATATAGATACTTTGGGCTTCGAGTTCGTCGAGATGGTCGTACATATTTAATTCTCCAAGAATATAATTTACAGGGATAATCAGGATATTCGGGATGAAAACAAAAAAATTTAAATTTGTATATCAATGCAGATCAAATTTTATTTCAAAAAAAGACTTTGCTGATTTTTTGTTTTACAATGATTCACCACAAAGTTTCTTATGTGAGTGCAGTCAAATCCTTTGCCAAATTCTATCCTGATTATCCCGAATATCCCTGTTAATTCGAGTTTTCAACGCCTGTGCAGTCCGCATTCCTTGTGCTCCGGGTTCTCCCACCACCACCTTCCGGCGCGGGCGTGTTCGCCCGGCGCTACCGCACGCGTGCAGGGCGCGCAACCGATGGAGCGATACCCCTGGCCGTACAGACGGCTCACGGGGACTTTGTGCTGCTTCGCATACTCCCACACCTTTTCCTCGGTCCATTCAAGGAGCGGATTGATCTTGAGTAAGCCGCCGTTTGCATTGTCAATTTCCAAGGGAGCGAGGCCGGTCCTGGTGACGCTCTGTTCCCTGCGAAGCCCGGTGACCCATCCCGCCGGACCTTCAAGCGCCCTGCCAAGCGGTTCAACCTTGCGTATGCCGCAGCATTCATGGCGGTTCTCCAGCGATTCGCGGAAAGAGAACAGACCCTTTTCCCGCTCAAGCTTCTCAACAGTTTCGTTCCGGGGAAAATACCAGTCTATGGGAATCCGGTAGCGATCTTTTATGGCATCCGCCACTTCATAGGTTTCTTCGTTCAGGCGACCGGTATCAAGGGCAAAAATGCCGATCCTAATTCCGGATTCCGACGCGATGTCGATAATAATAATATCCTCCACGGAAAAGGAGCAGGCCAGCTTGACCTTTCCCCGGACGGCCTCGACTCCCGCCTTGAGGATTTCCTCCGGCGAGGCATTTTCGGGGATATGGGGGATCTTTATACTCATTGCGACTTCCTTTCTCAGACCTTTTCCAGGGTCAGCACATAATAGCCGTCTTTCTCTTCCAGCCCGAGCAGCTTGTGCCCTTCCTCCTTCAGGCTCCGGGAAACATTTCTGACCGGTTCGCCTTCATCCAGAAAAAACTCAACCGTCTCGCCGGAATCGATCATTTCCAGCGCCAGCTTGGCCTTAACGAAATTTGTCGGGCAGCTTACGCCGCGAAGATCTATGGTTTGCATTCCGCCTCCATAAAATAACAGCCGCCGAAAATCGGCCTGTGTTGTCGAGTATTTGGGTTTTTATACCAAGTTGCATACAATTCATTGTCATTTCGAACTCCAGCGAGAAATCTTGTAACGTTTATCAAAGATGTCTCTCTTCGTTCGACATGATATGTTTTGAAATTTATTGATTGCAAATTAGTATCAGCATTTTGCCACAACGGGGCTACTTATTCACAAGAACATAAAACCTATTGCGGCAAAGAAGAAAGTCGGCTTGGACAACCAACTTTTACACTATTAATTCAATGTGAATAAAATATATTATAAGTTTATCAAATAAGTCAAGTTTATAATCGGACTTTTGAATAAAATTACTGTCCTTCAGAAATCTGTTCTTTTAAGGTGGATATGAAACCTGCGGATGGAGCCGGATGATTATCCGGCCTTTCTAAACCCGCCCGTGAAGGGAGCACAGGGGAAAAAGAGGAAGAAGGAAGCGAAAAACTCCGTCACCGATGAAACCTAGTTAACCGGTTTTAGCGTCACATATATTCAAAGCATCAGTCTCGTCTTTCAGTTCGACTATGGTCGGGTTTTCCCCGCACACGGGGCAGCGCGGGTTCTTCCTGATCGGCACGTCCCTGAATTCCATCCCCTCGGCATCGTAGATAAGTAGTCGGCCGGTCAGCAGTTCTCCAACCCCGATGAGGAATTTGACCGCTTCCGTAGCCTGGATTGAGCCGATAACGCCGGGCAGGACGCCGATCACCCCCGCCTGGGCACAGGTGGGTATTGAATCCGGCGGAGGAGGAGCAGGAAAAATACAGCGGTAGCAGGCCGATTCGCCCGGCTTGACGGTAATCGTCTGGCCGATGAAATGCAGTATGCCGGCATGGGAATACGGTTTGCCGGCCATGATGCACGCGTCATTGATCAGGAACTTGGCGGCAAAGTTGTCGGTGCCGTCGATGACGAAGTCGTAATCCCTGATGATATCCATGATATTCCCGGCGTTGATCCAGGTCTGATAGGTGTTTACCCGCACATCGGGATTCATTGCCTCCATCTTTTCCCTGGCGGAAATGACCTTGGGCTTGCCGACGTCGGAGGTGTGATGGATCACCTGTCGCTGCAGGTTGGAGATATCGACGACATCCGCGTCGGCAATGCCCAGCACTCCGACTCCGGCCGCGGCAAGGTAAAGGGCGGCCGGCGAGCCGAGGCCGCCGGCGCCGATGATCAGCACCCTGCCGTCCAGCAGCCGCTTCTGCCCCTTGCCGCCCACCTCCTTGAGAATTATATGACGGGAGTAACGCTCTATCTGCGCATCGGTAAACATGAACACATCCTCCTCTTTAGCTGAGAATACCAGTATTCCCCGTTAATTATCAAGTGCGACCTTATATTTTCCTGCTTAGGCCGTATTTCGCTCGCATGCATGCGCAACGACCAGACACACTCAGTGGCACCTTCCGACCTTTCTTCAACTAATTGCCGCATTGCTTGACATTGTAGAATTCCGGCGCAAAAGATCAGTAGCACATATAGACTTATTTTGTCAAGTTAGCATGCACCTTTTGTTGATAAATATAGTATATAATAATACATGCACGCCAGCTTATGGAGAAATGCAGTAACATCGATGCAAATGTTTTCTTGAATAATTTTGACTCAATATTAATTCCTATTATTTTTGTCTTGCATGCAAGGGTCAATCACTTTATAGTTGACAAAATTTGTTGGGTTAACTATTCGGTCAAATCAAGCTGGCAGATTACAAATACTAAACGAAAGGGGGTAGCATCGATGTTCAGGAGGTTGCGAGAAGACATAGCGTCGATTTTCGAGAGAGACCCGGCAGCCCGAAGTTTTCTTGAGGTCTTGTTATGCTATCCCGGCCTTCATGCGGTATGGATGCACCGCATCTCCCACTGGTTCTGGAAACGGGGATTTTTCTTTTTCGGCCGGCTCATTTCACATGTGGGACGTTCTTTGACGGGGATTGAAATACACCCCGGCGCAAAGATCGGCAGAAAATTCTTCATCGATCACGGAATGGGAGTGGTGATCGGCGAAACAGCCGAGATAGGCGACAATGTAACCCTGTACCATGGTGTTACTCTGGGCGGAGTAAGCCTTGAGAAAACCAAGCGGCACCCGACCATCGAGGACAATGTGGTCATCGGATCCGGCGCCAAGGTTCTCGGCCCATTTACGGTGGGAAAAAACAGCAGGATCGGGTCCAATTCGGTGGTGGTCAAGGAGGTCCCGCCAAACGCGACGGTGGTCGGCGTCCCCGGCCGGGTGGTAATGGCAACCGAAAAACCGGCGCCTAAAACCGACCTTGAGCACGGCAAACTGCCCGATCCGGAGGCCAAGGCAATAGCCTGCCTGTTCGACCAGATCCGGGAACTGGAGCGCAAGTTCGACAAGCTCCTGGAAGAGCATGAGAAAACCGTTCGGCAGTTGGATGAGGATGATCTCTGGCCCAAAAATGACCAACGGGCATAACCCCGTAAACGAGAACAGATACCACTGGAGCAACTCAACTTGCAATTCATTCGATGATAACTGTCAATTGATCGCGGATGATGTCGTTTCGAACAAAGAGATAGTTCTCTTTTCAGCCAATTCATGATTTCTCGTGTGCACTCTTTGACGGTTATTTGACGGTAGCTGACATCAGGCATTTTCGAAAGAGTCTCACAATAAATATTTGCGTTTATGGTTGGATAAAGATGGGGGAGATATGGGACGATTTGTTTACATGGACTATAACGCTACTACGCCCGTTCACCCGGAGGTGCTCGAAGAAATGCTGCCGTTCCTGGAAACGGATTTCGGCAACCCCTCCAGCATCCATTGGGCCGGGCGCCCGGCCAAACAGGGCGTCGAACTGGCGCGGGAACGCGTGGCGTCCTTATTGAACTGCGATACATCAGAGGTCGTATTCACCTCATGCGCGACCGAATCCAACAATGCGGCCCTGAAGGGAGTTACATCGGCACTGCACGGCAAAGGAGACCACATCGTCACCACCGGGGTGGAGCATCCGTCAGTATTATATCCATGTCATTATCTTGAAAACTTCGGCTATCGGGTTACCTCTCTCGATGTGAACGCGGAAGGGATACTCGACCTGGACGTGCTCGAATCGTCGATAAATGAAAAAACCATCTTGATCTCGGTAATGTATGCCAACAATGAAACCGGCACGATATTTCCCGTTCGCCAGATCGGCGAAATCGCCGCGCGTCATAACATTACTTTCCATTGCGACGCGGTGCAGGCCGTCGGGAAAATTCCGCTGGACTGGAAGGCACTGGGCGTCGGCCTCATGTCCCTGTCCGGACACAAGCTGTATGCGCCCAAAGGGACCGGCGCCCTGATCATCCGCAAAGGGGTGAAAATGTATCCGCTGCTCCATGGGGGGCCGCAGGAGAAAAACCTCAGGGCCGGAACGGAAAACACGGCGGGGATCGTCGCCCTTGGCAAAGCCTGCGAAATAGCGAAACAGTCGATGGAGTCCGAATCCGCTCGCCTGCGCCTGCTGCGCGACCGCCTGGAAAGGCAAATCATGGCCCGTATCCCCGATATCAGGCTGAACGGCCACCCCACCCTGCGCCTTCCCAACACCCTTAACCTGTCCATACCTTTCGTTGAACCCGAACCACTCCTGTCCGGGCTTGATTTCAGCGGGATCGCCGTATCATCCGGCTCCGCCTGCAGTTCCGGAGCGTTGAAGGCATCTCGTGTCCTGGCGGCAATGGGATTGGACGCCAATACCCCCGTAAGCCATGTCAGGTTTTCTCTCGGGAGGGGGAATACCGGGGAGGACGTGGACTACGTGGTCAATGTCCTCCAGGAACTAGTGGAGAAACTGCGGAGGGTTTGATTCAGGCGGCCTGTTTTTTGTTCCGTGAATCCCCCCTGCCCTTACCGATGGTTCTGCCGATTGACAGGATGCGCCTGTGCATGCAAGCCCTGCAGTCCGCCGCGGTTTCATCAATGCAGGCCTTGGCTGGATAAATTTCATACATCGCCCTGTAATGCTTCGGCGTCATATTCGGCATTACAATATTGGCGCCGCGGGAAAGCCCCAGTTCCCTGCCGGTAGCGGTATTCAGCGTCGCCAGGGCTGTGGTGCTGGGAATATTTGCCAGAGGGCACGCAATCCTCGCCAGGGCGACCGCCTTGTAGGTCATCTCTTCGGTATTCGGCACCTGCTCGCCTTCCGGAGTATTTGGAACGAGATCCGAATTGCCAAGCGGCGTGGCGCCGTGCGCAATGAATGGGCCGATCCCGATCATGTCGAGATCGAGGGTGCGGAACAGCTCGATATCGTTGGCAAGGTCATCGTAAGTCTGTCCGGGGATTCCGATCATGACGCCGCTGCCCACCTCGTAGCCAATTTCCCTGAGTTTTTTCAGGAGCCGGATGCGATCCGAGCCTTTTCCAGGGAGTGAAGGATGAATCGTTTCATAAAGCTCCTGGTTTGAGGTTTCAAATCGCATGAGGTAGCGGTCGGCGCCGGCGTTCTTCCAGAGTTTCAACTCGGATTCGCTTCGCTCCCCGAGGCTCAGCGTAACCGCCAGGTCTGTCTCGTGCTTGATCCGCCTGATTACGTGTCCCATCCATTCGGCGGTAATGCCGTAATCCTCTCCCGCCTGTATTACTGCGGTTCCGTACCCGTAATCAACCGCTTCGCGGACGCATTCCATTATCTCTTCTTCGGACATTCTGTAACGCTCAAGCTCCGGATTGTCGGCTCTTATGCCGCAATACCAGCAGCTTCTCGCGCAGTGGTTGGAAATCTCCAGCAGCCCGCGAAGATGGACTTCATCTCCCACATTTCGCCGTCTTGTTTCATCAGCAATCCGCCACAGTTCCTCAAGGCGGTCCTGGTCGGAAGTTCGCAGCCATTTCAGTATCTCAACTCTATTCATCAGACCTCCCGGTATTCGGTTCGATTTCGCTGTCGAGGGCAATACCCATATTCATTTCAATGTATTTTGATGACCCGCAAATCCGGTTTTACTCTTTAATTCAGATTTGTGCATCGATTCAGTATACATAGTTTTACAAAATTTACTATTTTACATATCATTTCGTCAATATATTTTTGACATAATAAGTAAGGAATAAATTCTGAAGACAAATAGGAGATTTTATGGGGCTGTTACCGCACTGCAGGACCGGGTACACCTAGGCCGAGATGATACTGATAAAAAAAAACCCCGCATTCACGGGGTTTGTAATTTGAAAAAATTCGCCAAATTCGCACGGCAGAGGCAAGCCAAAACTTGCTTCCGCGCCGGCACACGGGAACAGAATCACAACATCAGCCTAAGAATATTTATTAACCACTCTTTTACCGGCTACTCCGTGTTTCTGTTCCGTTCTTTCCATTTCATTCAGAATTTCTCCTTTATACTGCCTGATCCTCGCGGCATAGGCGTCAGCCGCGGGACCGGTTCCGCAGTACAGTTTCTTGGCCCTAGACATATTGCCCTTGGCCATTATCAGCTTGCCGGTCAGCTCCCGGACAGCAGCTTCGGCACATTTTTCGTCATTCTTCATTTCAGAAGGTGAATAGCCGTGACTTTTCGCCCGGTACGGCATCAACTGCCACACCCCCAGCGCTCCCTTGGGAGACACCGCTTTGCCTGACAGACCGAATTCGCCCGTTTCCGCCAGGGCGATTACCGCGATGTCGATGGGCATGATTGGCGTCCCCAGGGTTTTAAGGTAGCAAATGGCGGCAAGCTGACAAGCGCGTTTCGGATCAGTCCTCCGGGCAAAAGCAGCGGAAATCGCCGTCACTTGCCTTCTCCGCTCTTTCAGATTTATTCCTTTTTCCATAACCTGACGAATCTCCTTATCAATTTCAGATTCGACAGGTTTGACCACCGGTTTGACGACCGGTTTGGCAACCGGTATTGCACTTTGGGCCGGAGTCTTGCCGAAAGAGACGCCTAAAGCTATCAGGGCTCCGGCAACGACAAACAGGCTGCCCAAAGGAACAAAGTGACGTTTCAAATCGTCGACAAAATCTCTTGCCAGCACCGAGGCGCCCCTGACCTTGCAGGCACCGATCTCATTCAGCTTCAGGGCCATTTCCACAAAAGCCTGCCACCTTTTCTGGCCGGTTACCGGATCGATCACCAGCCTTACCGTCACGATTTGGCCCACTCTGGAAATAATTTTATTGGCGCCCAGGCCATGCGTTCCAAACGCGACATTTTCTGCATAAAGTTCGTTGTTCATAACCACCCCCTCATCCCTTATTCGGGAAACACAAAAGCCCATGGCTTTGAAGCCTATGGGCTTGTGCAGATTGTATATCATAATTAAATCAAAATGTCCAGTCGAAGCCATAGGCTGCTGCAATATATTGAATACGCATAATTAAGGCATAATTTTACCATCTTTCAACCCGGTTGCAATTCCCGCCAAAATAATGTATTCAATAATTATCCGAAGCGTCTCGGGCAGCGGCTCAAAATGCTCATCCCGACGCCGTTCAGCCGGGTTTTGGTTTTTTGGACAGTACCGATAAGCGGGACTATCGCATAGCCGGAATGCCGTGCTGATTGTCTCGCTTTTTCGTTTACAGGAAAGGATTATCCGTGATCAACGCCCTTATGCTTTTCGTCGCCCTTGCCATCATACTACTCGGCGCGACGGTATTCACAAACGGTCTGGAATGGTTCGGCAAAAAACTGAACCTTTCCGACGGCGCTGTCGGGAGCATTTTCGCCGCCGTCGGCACGGCGCTCCCGGAAACCATAATACCGGTCATCGCCATCCTGTTCGGTTCAAGGGATACGGGGCATTCCATCGGGATTGGCGCGATTATCGGTGCGCCTTTCATGCTCGGCACCCTTGCATTCTTCATCAGCGGCGCAGCCGTGTTCCTGAACAGGAAAAAACGTGATGACTACCCAATCATGCGCGTAGACCCGATCGTCATGAGGCGGGACATGGAATATTTTCTCGTTCTTTATTTTGTCGCCATTATCTGCACATTTCTCCATCATCCGGTGCTTAGGGTTTCCATTGCAATTATCCTGGTCCTTTCCTACGGAGCTTACGTACTGTTGACCCTGAAATGCGAAGGCAATTCTTGTGAGCCCGTGGAGGAATCGGTCCTCGACCCATGCTTTTTCGCGCCCAAATCCCATGACCCCCACTTTTTCATAATCCTTGCCCAGGTCGGGAGCTCGTTGCTGCTCATTGTCTGGGGCGCACATATATTCGTGGAAAAGATCCAGATCATTTCACAGCTGCTCGGGGTATCCCCTTTCATCCTGTCCATGATAATCGCCCCGATCGCCACCGAGCTGCCCGAAAAGTTCAACAGCGTAATCTGGATCAACAAGGGAAAAGACACACTGGCAATCGGCAACATAACCGGCGCCATGGTCTTCCAGGGTTCGGTGATAACCGCCCTGGGAATATTGATGACCGAATGGAAACTTACCCACGCCGCTTTCGTCACGGCCCTGCTGACATTCGCCTCGGTGGGACTTGCCTATGGCCAGATCAAGCTGAAAAAGACCCTCACCCCGTCCACTCTTCTCATCGGCGGCGCGTTCTATTCCGTTTTTATCATCCTGGTCCTGTCGGGGCACATCTGATTTTCGACGGAAACATCTTTTTTCTTCACAATCCTGCCTTGTCAATCTGCTGACAAAAATCCGCAATAATAGCCAAGGCTATGAAAAATTTTCATAGCCAGTCACCGGCACAACTAATTAGCTCATACAAATAGGCAATAATAACAATTCATTTCATTAACTACAAAATTAGATTTTATCGGCATATAAGTTGCTGCATGGTAACACGTATATAACATTATAGTTGCACTTAATAACGCATATTAATAAACAAAACATATGACATCTATATCACCCTTGGCTCACAATAATTTCCCGAACCAAATCAGAAAAATCAACGCTTTTCGAAGGCTGAAAATGGAGCTTTCAACGTACGGAGTTTTTGCGGCAGCGTTATTCGTCATTTTCATTTTTGCCCCGGCAGCCGGCGCCGAGTCGCAAAATAGTTGCGTGGGTGATTGCGCAAAGTGCCATTCACTTACTCCGACTGAAGCTAAAACAATTATCAAAGGGCTGGGGGACGTGAAAAATGTAAAGATGTCCCCCGTGAAAGGACTTTGGGAGCTCACCCTCGAACGGAACGGGCGTGAAGGCATCGCCTATCTGGATTTCTCTAAGAAATACATCCTGCCTGGCCCTATCTTCGACCTTGCGACAGGGAACCGGCACGGCACACCTCCATCGCGCAACCAGGCAAGGAAAACCGATGTCTCCAAAATACCGCTTTCCGATTCGGTCATCCTGGGGAATCCGAACGGAAAGAAAAAAATGTTCGTCTTCACCGATCCGGATTGCCCCTTCTGCCGGAAGATGCACGAAGAACTCAAACGACTCACGACCATGGAGCCGGACCTGGCGATTTACGTGAAAATGTACCCGCTCAATATTCATCCGAAAGCTTACGGCAAGGCGCGGGTTATCCTGGGAGCCGGCGCCAATGCTCCGAAGATGCTCGACAAGGCATTTTCCGGGGAACCCCTGCCGGAACCGGGGCCGAGTGACCCGGCCGGTCCGGTAGATGAGTCAATACGCTTCGCCGAATCGATAGGCATTTATTCGACCCCAACCCTCGTATTACCCGATGGGACCATAGCGCCTGGTGTGATGGATTCCGAAACGATCCGTATTTTATTGCACAAGGATGACAGGTGAAAAAATTTTCATTCTGTAAAAAGATGGGATAAGGAGATAATGGCAATGAAAAAATCGATTCTAGGCCTTGTCGTAATTGCGTGGGCACTGTTGTCGATCATTCAGCCCACGGTCTGGGCTAAACCCGCCTCCCCGGCGGTTTTTACCGCAACGGTTTCATCCATAAACAAACATGAACTATATGTCGATGGAATAAGGTTTTTCATCGACAGATACGTACAGATTGTCCTCTACCAGGATAATGGCAGGGAGGTTTCACTGCAATCGCTTGTTTCAGCCGGACGGATCGAGGAAGCTACGCTCTATGTTACAGGCAACCGCGTCATCAAAATAGTTGTCCTGCAAATGGTGCAATGACGGGGCGAGTGACCGCAAGAGTGGTCTTATAAAAAAGCATTGAGAGGTGCGGGAATGAGCAGACTTGAAAATACGAGAATCCCAGCCATTGGCGGGGCGATAAATAAGCACTTCGCCGGCACGGGAAATCTTTGCCGTTATGTGGCCGCTTTTGCGCTTATTGCAGCTTATGCGTTTGCCGTTACCTGTCGGGCCGATGCCGCGACCAGTGTTACTTATTACATCACGGCCAATCAAGGCACGAATGTCGGCATTGATGGATCGACAAACCTGAGCAGCGGCAACAGCGGCAACAATGTCCCGGTAAGGTCCTTGTTCTCCAAGACATCACCGGGTGGTTCGACCACGCAGATTAAAGGCAC
>DASRZQ010000065.1:0-3342 GCA_035686205.1 Geobacteraceae bacterium | reverse complement strand
CCGTAGCTGAGGAAGTTGCCGACTCCGCCGCCGATGCCGGCCCAGTCCTTGTAGAATGAGGCCACGGCGAGAAGGTCCGGGATATATACCTTGTCGACGAATTCCTTTGCCCTGACAAGGATAAGCCGGATTTGCTCGAGTTTGTCGTCATTAAGGGCCGTCTGGGAGTTGGGATCGACGGCAATGGCCATCCCCCCGACCAGGAAGGTTTGCGGATGGGGGTTCTTGCTTCCCAGTATGGCATGCATCCGGATGATGTCCTTCTGCCATTCAAGCGCTTCCAGGTAGTGGGCTGTAGCCATCAAATTGGCTTCCGGCGGCAGTTTGTAGGCAGGGTGTCCCCAGTATGCATTGGCGAAAGGACCGAGTCTTCCCTTGGCGACAAATGCCTTCAGTCTTTCCTGCACCCCTTTGAAGTAGGTCGGGGAATTGAGCGGCCAGTCGGAGATGGAGGCCGCCAGCGCCGCTGTTTTCGCGGGGTCCGCCTTGAGCCCGGATGTGATGTCAACCCAGTCGAGGGCGTGCAGGTGGTAAAAGTGTATAACATGGTCCTGGACGTTCTGGATGCCGATGATCAGGTTCCGGATCAGCTCGGCGTTTTCCGGTATCTTTATGCCCAGCGCGTTTTCCACGCTGCGGATGGAAGCGATGGAGTGGACGGTGGTGCATACCCCGCAGAACCTCTGGGTGAAATACCAGGCGTCCCGCGGGTCCCTGCCCTGGAGGATTTTCTCGATGCCGCGGAACATGGTGCTGCTGCTCCATGCGTCGCTGACCCTGCCGCCGGCGACTTCGGCCTCGATGCGGAGATGGCCTTCAATTCTGGTAATCGGGTCGATGACGATCTTTGCCATATGTTAATCCTCCTTTTTCTCTTCGGCTTCTTTATCTTTCTTGACGGCGCTGATAACCCCGTGGGCTCCGAAAGCAACGGCGGTAGCGATTGCCAGGCCCGCGCCGATCTTGTCGGCCGTATATTCAATGCCGAACCCGGGTACATGCGGCAGTCTCTTGTAGAACGGCGTCATGGTGTCCCAGAAGTTCGGTTCGGAGCAGCCGACGCAGCCGTGTCCCGCGCCTACCGGCCAGCTGGTTTTCATGTTGTAGCGCTGGGTCGGGCAGTTGTGGTAAGTCTCGGGTCCCTTGCAGCCCATCTTGTAAAGGCAGTGTCCCTTGCGGTGCGCCTCGTCGCCCCATTGCTCGACATATTGGCCCGCGTCGAAGTGGGGCCTCCGTTCGCAGTTGTCGTGGATCCGCTTGCCGTAGGCGAAGAGCGGCCTGCCGAAGCTGTCGGTTTCGGGCAATTTGCCGAACGTGAGAAAATGGACGACCGTGGCGGTCAGGTTGTCCGGGTTCAAAGGGCAGCCGGGGAGGTTGATGACGGTTGCGCCCGGCACGGCGTCCTTGACGCCGACCGCTCCCGTCGGGTTAGGCGCCGCCGCGGGGATACCGCCATACGCCGCGCAGGTGCCCACGGCGATGGTGGCGAAGGCGTTGCCGCAGACTTCCCTGGCGATGGATAGGGCCGTCTTGCCGCCTACACAGCAGTAAATCCCGTCTTCCTTCATGGGGATCGATCCCTCGACCACGGCGATGTATTTACCCTGCTGTTCCTTGACTACCTTGTTAAGTGCCTCTTCCGCCTGGTGTCCCGCCGCGGCCATGATCGTTTCATGGTAGTCCACGGACAGCACATCCAGCACGAGCTGCGCGACGGAAGGGCTGGATGCCCGCAAAAGCGCTTCGGTGTTGCCCGCGCAGTCCTGGAACTCCAGCCAGACCAGCGTCGGTCGGGTCACTTCATCGAGCGCCCGTGCGATTTTCGGGGCGAAGGTCACCGGCAGTGCCAGCGCCGCCGACATGGCCGTGCAGAACTTCATGAAGTCGCGCCGGGAAATGCCCTTTTCTTCCCAGATAGTGCGCTCCGGCCGGTTTTCTTCCATGATTCCGGGTTCTTCTTGGCCGTCTCTTTTTTTCATAGGGGGAACCTCCTTGTTGGTGAGAGGGTGCAAGCATATGGTTATGTGTTACATTGGAATATCAAAATATAATATTTTCATTTTATTGCCAACCAGCCGGTTGTCAAGGAACGGCAGCACGATTTCAGTGACGGGCCGTCAATGAAAAAGCGCGCATTGACGACATCCGGCTGTTGCGCCTGTTCCTTTCGTAGCACATTAAGTTTAACCCGTCCATGACCTTAATTTGAAACATTAAACAAATAAAAGCGAGTATTTTTGAAGAAAATATCTAGAGAAATATTTTTGTAACCTTTCTGGAAGATTGTTCGTCTATCTTTTAAAGTTTTCCCAGGTGTAAAGAGCAAGCTAAACAAGAAACCAAGCGCATAGCATAATAGCAATGCGGAAATCATAATCACTTTCACAGACCATAAAAAGGTTTGCGTAGTGTCTGTTTAACTGGGGGAAAAACAGTGGGAAAGGCAATGCGTATCTATGAGGTTGACAAGGATGATTATAAGCGCCTGAAGGATCGCAATGAACGGCCGGAGCAACTTATCTGCATGGCCATTATGAACCTCGATGTCCAACCTGTAACAGCTGCACCTAAAGAGACCGTTAAAATCAGGTTATATCTGGCAAAGGAAGAATTCAAAACCCTCGACAGGAAGGCGAAAGCCGTCGGCGTCAGTACTGCTTCGGTTATTCGCGGGATTACGATGGCGCTTGCAAGACGGTAGCCCGGATTACGGGGCTTTGCATTATTGTATTAGTTGCAGCGACACGAAACGGTCTCCACCATTTCCGATTTATCGCATAAAACATCCTTAACGGTATTGCTTAAGAATGCCGCATGCCTGTTTGTTTCCCGGGTTACTACCTTTTTCTCTTGTCATTTGTTTGCGTCTGACCCTCAAGGCTCTCTCTCTGTAAGTTTTACTCAGTTAAAAGATAAACTGCAAAACAACCAAACCAGACCGGGACCTTATACGGGTTGGCAACTGCGCTCTTGATTTTTCTCGGCGGAAGGCAATATCTTCCTGTTTCACCTGCTGAATTACTTGATTGGATGCTTTTTTAAGTTTTGATCTTCGGTTTTCAATTGTGCAATGAACTGTTGCCAAGCTGACTCAATAGTCAAGCCGAAAGGGGCACTGGGGTCATGCCTGCAAAACTGCAATATTATCTTTTAACGCCCCAATCTTACGTGCCAGTCCCTCTTCTGCCACAGCTCTTGCCGCCACCCTTCTCGCCGCAGAACTGAGCGTAGATGCATCCCTGCCGGTCAACGCCACCAAACTTACCAAGCTGCAGCCAGGGACCTTCAGGGCAAAGTAGGCTGCCACTCCCCGCGCCTCGGCGGACAACCTTCCTCCGGCAC
>DASRZQ010000064.1:0-22414 GCA_035686205.1 Geobacteraceae bacterium | reverse complement strand
GTGCCGGAGGAAGGTTGTCCGCCGAGGCGCGGGGAGTGGCAGCCTACTTTGCCCTGAAGGTCCCTGGCTGCAGCTTGGTAAGTTTGGTGGCGTTGACCGGCAGGGATGCATCTACGCTCAGTTCTGCGGCGAGAAGGGTGGTGGCAAGAGCTGTGGCAGAAGAGGGACTGGCACGTAAGATTGGGGAGTTAAAAGATAATATTGCAGTTTTGCAGGCATGACCCCAGTGCCCATGCGGACCATTATTTGTCTAAATGAAATGAAAAAGAAAATGCTATCCAGAATAATTTACGGAAACGTTACGTTTTTCGTTTATGTCATCCTTGCGGCAATTGTCGGCGTATATCAGCGTCAATTGTGTGGAGACTGGAATGCCAGGAAAGATGTGCGAATGGAATATAACATCCTCTTTGGCTCAGGATTTATACTTTTCTCTTTGGTATCAATAATAGGCCTCGTTATGAAAAAAGAATGGGGAAGGGTTACGGCTCTCATTTTTAATTGGATTTTATTTTTTTCCTGTTTTGTCATGCGTATAGGAGTATATTTTTTTACGAAATATTCCTATGGCAAAGGAATTATGGTGTTTGATATAGATGCATTGGTAATAACCTGTTTCAGCCTGTTTTTTATGATATGTCTTTCAAAAAGGGACATTAAAACTAAATTTCGCACCGGATAGTGGTTGAAAGGCATATACCAATGGGAAATAGGGGCACTATTTCACTGTTTTCTGATGTTCTTTTTTTTCATGAGCATGGCTCGTTTCTATTTCTCGATTCGGTTTCAGCAGATCGCTTCAGCTGAAACCGCCCCGGAGGTAAAATGACTTCAGATAGCATCGAAATAACCTGTCCATCCTGTGGCTTCAAACGAACCGTTCCTCTCAGTAATTTGCCGTCGAAGCCCGTGAAGGCCACATGCCCGAAATGCGGCAATTCATTTTCTTTCGACCGGCATGTGGGGATGTCGGACACACCTGAGGAATCACCCGAAACGAAGCCAGCTCCGGGAGGGAACAATGTGAGTGTCGGAAAATTGCCTGACGGACCCGGAGTACAGATTTCTGAAAAAAATTGCTCCATGTCCGAAACGTCCGGGAGAAAGGATTCAACTGCCATAAGGAACTACTATATTTCCAGGCAAGGAAAGCAAGCCGGTCCATTCGAGAAATCGGAAGTTCTGTGGCAGTTCACGGCTGGTTTCCTTTCACCTGATGACCTGTGCCGGCGAGATGGCATGGCGGATTGGGAGTCAATCGGTACGGTGTTCGACGTCCCGGGCAAGAAATCATCTCCAACTGCTGCTCATGCAAATGTTGCCGACAACTCCCCGCTCTTTCTTTATGTTCCTGTCAGCAGACTTATTTTGTTGTCTATCGTGTCGTTCAGCATCTATGAAGCTTACTGGGTCTACAAGAACTGGCGGTACGTGAAGGAGAGAGATAATCTGACCATGCGTCCGTTCTGGCGAGGCTGGTTCGGCATTTTCTATTGCCACAGCCTTCTTCGCCGTATTCATGAAGATAAAGAAGCCCGTTCCGTGCTAATGCCGTCTTTTTCACCAAGCGGGCTTGCTTCCGGGTGGGTCGTGCTGGTGATATTGGGAAACCTTGTATCGCGCGCACCGAGTACCAGCGCCTCGGTCGTTTCGGCATTCATTCCATCTTTCCTTTGCCTGGTTCCCGTGCAGAGCTACATCAACGATGTGACTGAACATCGCAATCCCGGACTGCCATATTACCGATGGTCATCGGGGCATATAGTGTGCCTGGTCATCGGGATAATTATTTGGGCGCTTCTGCTCATCGGTCTATGTACGGAATGAGTTTTGACACTTGACCGATAAGTTCAACGGTACAGGCAAATTACTTATTTGGAGAGGCAAGAAAATGCCGATTCCCGGTCTTGTTGTTTCGCTTCTTTTATTATTCCTCGCCATGCCGGTCCGCGCCGCGTCGCTCCAGGGCGATGGGGACCTCAAGTGCATGGAGCATCTCGCAAAAGCCCACGGGAAGGAACAGGCTTCCTTCGAGAGCTTCCTAAGAAAGGAGATGCCCGACTTCAGGACCCTTGCGGAGCGGGCGCTGGCCTTGCGGGCGGAGACTATCAAGACGGGCCGGCGGATCAAGGAAAAAATGGATGAGGGGAAACCACTGTCGGGTGAAGACCTGGCCGTCCTCAACCAGGGGATCGTTGAACATATGGCGCTCCGGAAGGAACTGTTCGCCGTCGCCGAAGCCCATGAATGCTGGATGGACCTGACCGATTACGAGCTGAAGGCCCACGGCATAACCCCGGAGACGCACCTCAAGGGAATCATGCTCTCCCTTTCATCCGCTCTTGTTCTCTACGACAACTACCTCCTGGCGGTATCCCTCTTCGAGGGGGACGGAAAACTGCGCTGCCTTCTTAACGAGAGCGATCCCGGCTATGCCGTAAACAGCGCCGAACTGGCCAAGGTGACCATGAGCTACAACTCCGTCGCCAACAGGGAAAGGGTGCGCCGGGCGATGAGATACTACGAGCGGGAGTCGAAAAGATTTAAGGCTATGCTCGCCGCGGGCAGCGAAACCGACTACATCAACACCCTGATCGTCCAGAGCCCCTCTTACACGATGGTCCGGAAATGGTCCCCCTTATATGTCGTCGGCAGACACCTGGGTTTTTTCGGCGCCGTCACATCTGACGCTGTGTCGGGTCTTGAAACTGGCGGCGTCAGCCTCTTCAGCATGGTCTTCGGCAACGCCGTGGGACTGATGGAAACCCGCAAGGGAAAACTGTACGGCAAGAGCGAAGTCGTCGGGGAGCTTAAAGGGACAATAACGGCAGGCGACATCCTCCTGGAGAAGACCCCTTTCCGCCTGACCGACAAGCTCATCCCCGGCTACTGGGGACACGCGGCCGTCTGGATCGGCACGGAGAGCGAGCTCAAGGAGCTGGGAATATGGAACCACCCGGTGGTGGCGCGCTACCATGACGAGATCAGGGAGGGGCGGCTCATTGTCGAGGCGCTCCGTTCCGGGGTAGAAATGAATACGCTGGAGCACTTTCTCAACATCGACAGCATCGGCATCATGCGCGAACCGGACCTCGACACCGGAAAGCGTGCCGATATCATCATCCGCGCCCTGCGCCAGGTGGGAAAGCCTTATGATTTCAACTTCGACGTGGAGTCCAAGGGGCGCGTCTACTGCTCGAAGCTGGTCTACCTGTGTTACGACGGCATCGACTGGCCGACGAAGAAATCCCTCGGCCGGACAACCTTCACCCCCGATGATGTGGCAGTTAAAGCCGTCCGTGGCGGAAAGCTGCTGCTGGCAACTTTTTATCACGACGGGAAACGGGTCAGCGACAAGCCCCTTGAGCAAATGGCAGGTTTAATGGGCATCGCGGCGGGGAGGTAAGTCGCAGGGAATTCGCGCATGTCTCCTGATCGCGGTCTGTTTGACCCTGCACGCGACAATCGGCATTGCCCGGAGTGAAGACACGCCAGGCCTCGGCCGGGCTGCGCACAGCCATAAAGCCGCTCAATACGCATAAGCTGCAAAAATCCCTCCGCGAGATTGAGCCGGACAATGTCATACGCCCCCTTATCCTCCCTATTGAGCCTTTAAAAGCTGAAAAGCCGAGCGGGTCAACTGGACTAATGCATCCCCTACGTTATAATTAAAAAAAATTCCACGGAGGCTCTGATAATGATCAGCAAAAAGATGATCCAGGCGTTAAACAAACAGTTAAACAACGAGCTCTACTCGGCATATCTGTATCTGTCCATGTCGTCCTATGCGAATTCCGCCGGACTCAAGGGCGCGGCCAACTGGTTCATGGTGCAGTACCAGGAGGAAATGGTGCACTTTATAAAATTCTATGACTATATCAACAGCCAGGGTATACACGTCGCGCTGGCTTCAATGGACGCGCCGCCAAATGAGTTCGGATCGCTCCTGTCCATGTATGAGCAGGCACTGATCCATGAGCAGTTCATTACCAGGTCGATAAACGAATGGATGGAACTGGCGGTCAAGGAAAAAGACCACGCCACCCAGATATTCCTGCAATGGTTCGTAACCGAGCAGGTGGAGGAGGAGGCCAGCGCCGGCGATGTCATCGCAAGGCTGAAAATGGCCGGCGAAAAGGGCGCGGGGCTGCTGATGGTTGACGGGGAACTGGCCGCGCGCGTATTTACCCCGCCGCCCGCGACCGCGGCATAGCCATATCAGCCGCTTCAACGGGAGATGTTATGAAAGTCAGACTGTGTGACAAAAACAAGGGAAAAGGCAAGGTTGAAAAGCGGCTGAATGACAAGTTCCCGGATGTCGACGTCAAGGTTAAAAAATGCATCGACGCCTGCGGGGATTGCGGCAAGTCAATGGTGGCAAGGGTTGACGGAAAGAAAGTCGTGGCCGCGGACAAGGATGGGCTTTACGACAAAATCGCCAAAAAGTTGAAAAAAGGCTGAAATTTGCACGGCCCGGGGAAATCCGGGCCGTTTTTTCGCGAAAAACCGGGGAATGCCGTATCATCGGCGGACCCGCATCATCCCTCCGTCACGATTTGCCTTGCGATTATGTCGTGGTTGAGCCAGAGAACCGGCGATGCCGGTTTCCATATGCTTCTGAACATCAATTTGCCGACGGCCTGGAAAACGGCGCGGGAAAGCTCGGCGCAGACGATTTCCCTGGAGTCCCTGTTCATTTCCAGCAGGTCGGTTGCGGTGTTCAGCATCAGTTCCGCCTGTTCGGCGCTGTTGTGATGCGGCCAGGAATCGAAGTCGCGGAACTTGTCCAGAACCGGAGAAGACAGATAGGAGTCGGCTTTTGCCAATAGCGATTCGAGGGTCGCGCCGTCCTTCATGAGAACGGCACATCTGTTCCGGAGTTTTTCGGCATTGGAACCTCCGCCTTCGCGCTCCAGAGCGGAAAGAAGCGGATAGAGCGAAATCTCTACCCCGAGAAAAAGGGCGCTGGAATTGGTCTGGATTTCCGGACAATTGAATACCGTGGCCCTGATCCCTTGCCGCCAGGCTTCACCGGCGATATCCTCCAGCCGCATCTTTGCCCAGCCCTGGAGATAAGGTGTGTATGACTGCCAGGCATAGGAACCGTTTACCAGAACTTCGCAGCCGTGGTAGCAGTATGCGACGTAGCCGACGGAACCGCCGCCGGAGGAAACCCTGTCGCGCAATTTGGCCGTGGCGTCCATGAGATACCTGAAGGTATCGGCGGTAACCTCGTTGAAGCTCATGTCGCACAGCCGGCCGATCTGCGAATCCCAGAACACCTCGGACCTGAGATATCTTTCGCCCTGCCCTTTGAAGACACGGTTCAGGATCGGCATGAGAATCCTGGCGCGCGGGATGCCGCCCGCTATGGTGTGGGCAAAAAGGACATTGGCTCCCGCAGGGACCATTTTGTCAATCTCGGCCGCCACTTTTTCCAGATTCTTGGTAAAGCGCTTCATTCCGGCCAGCCGTGACTGCCCGATCGCCTCCCAGTCCAGTTCCACGGCGTCCCACTCGTCCGACTTCACTCCCTTCAACTGATCGACCGGAGATTTGCCGCCGGGGCCTGCCTCCATGTCGAAGCCGGCTTCCATGGGGATATTTATTATTTTCCCGCCGAGATTGGCCTCGGCCTCCGCAAGTTCATCGGCGGTCAGCGGCCGCAAGGCGCCGTCCTTGTCCCGGCGGCCCACGGTGATACCGATAATAACCATTCCCGCCCGCCGCGCCTCATCGACTATGCCGTTGGCGTACCCGCGTCCGAACAGTTCGCCGAAGAGTACAAAAACATCACCCGGTCCGTATCCGGAGGGTCCGGGAAGCTCCCGTAGGGGAATAAAACTTTTCATATGGTCAGCCTTTCATTCATTCGAATTCACCGCCCGCGGCGCCTTTGCCGAAACACACCCCTCTTTTCGAACTCTTTATGAATTCCAGAAGGTAGCTCACGTCCCCGGTAATTTCCAACTCCGCTTCAACCTTTTCCAGATTGGCCTTCATATTCGGGCCGCCGCGGAACAGTATGGTAAAAGCATTTTTTATGGCCCGGACGCGGGCCGCATCGAACCCGTTCCGGCGCAGGCCCACCATGTTCAGGGTTTTGACGGTGTGTGTCTCGTCCATTATGCAGAACGGCGGTACATCGCGGGATGTCCGCGAAAGTCCGCGCATCATGGAAAATTTGCCGATCCGGCAGAACTGGTGAACCACGCAGTTGCCGGAGATGATAGCCTTGTCCTCGACCAGCACGTGCCCCGCCAGCAAGGCGCCGCCGGCAAGGATGATATTGTTCCCCACCTCGCAGTTATGGGCGACATGTGACTGGATCATCAGATAATTTTCGTCTCCGATAACGGTCGCCGTGCCCTCCCGGTAGCCCCGGTGAATGGTCGCGTATTCGCGGATGACGTTGCCGTTTCCGACCTTGAGATAGCTCTCTTCCCCCTTGTAGCCGAGGTCCTGGGGGTCGTGACCGACGATCGCTCCGTAATGGATCGTGTTATTGCGGCCAATGGTCGTCCACGGGCCGATCACGGCATTGGCCATTATTACCGTTCCGCCGCCGACGTTGGAATGATCGCCGATAATGACGTTCGGGCCTATTACCGCGTCATCGGCAACCGACGCCGTTTTGCTGATACGAGCAGTTGGATCTGTCATGGATACCCCTGTTAATAGATGCTGTCGCCATCGGCGATGTCTTATATCTGTTGATTGTAAATCAGTGGTCATTCCTCATGCTGAGATTTTCGAACCTGGTATATTCGCCGAGGAAGGTCAGGTCGACCTTGCCGATCGGGCCGTTTCTCTGCTTGCCGATGATTATCTCCGCCTTTCCCTTCAGGTCGGCGTTCTCCTTGTCGTACACCTCTTCCCGGTAAACGAACATGATAACGTCGGCATCCTGTTCGATGGCTCCCGATTCGCGGAGGTCGCTCATCATGGGCCGCTTGTCGGTGCGGCTTTCCAGCCCGCGGTTCAGCTGGGAAAGGGCGACCACCGGAACATCCAGTTCCTTTGCCAGGGCCTTCAATGACCGCGAAATCTCCGAGATTTCCTGTTGCCGCGATTCGGGGTTGCTGCTGCCGCGCATCAGCTGGAGGTAGTCCACCACGATCATTCCGATCCTGTGTTCGGCCCTCATGCGGCGGGCTTTTGCCCTCATCTCCAGCACCGATATGGCCGGGGTGTCGTCGATGAAAATCCTTGCCTTGTGCAACGAGCCGGCACCGCGCATGAGCCTGGGCCAGTCCGTCTCGTTAAGGTGGCCGGTGCGAAGCCGGCCGGCGTCCACTCTGGCTTCGGAACAGAGCAGACGGGTCACCAGCTGCTCCTTGCTCATTTCAAGGGAGAAAATCGCCACCGGGTGGGCGGGTTCGGCATGGATGGATGCGTACTGGGCGATATTCAGGGCAAAGGCGGTCTTTCCCATGGAAGGCCGGCCGGCTATGATTATCAGGTCGCCGCGCTGGAATCCCGCCGTCATTTCATCGAGATCCAAATATCCGGTTGCCACCCCGGTCACATGTTCCTTTTTTTCGTACAGCGTCTCGATATTCTTGATGGTGTCCTTGAGAATGGAGTTTATCGGGTAAAAGGCGGGCTTGATCTTGTTCTCGGATATCTCGAAGATGACCTTCTGGGCGCTGTCCAGCAACTGGTCTATGTCCGACTGCTCATCGTGCCCCTGGGTTATTATTTCAGTCGCGGCATTGATAAGTTTGCGCGCAACGGCCTTCTCCTTGACGATCCTGCAGTAATAACCGATATTGGCGGCCGTAGGCACGAAGTCCACCAGGGTGGCCAGATAGGCGCCTCCGCCCACATCCTCCAGTTCGCCGCGCTTTTTCAGGACGGTGGTCAGGGTAATCAGGTCGCACGGCTCCCGGTTGTCGCTGAGCTCTATCATCGCCCTCATGATTTTACGGTGCGTTTCACGGTAGAAATCTTCCGGGACCAGGATTTCCAGGACCCGGTTAATCGCTTCGTTCTCCAGCAGTATCCCGCCGAGTATCGACATTTCCGCTTCGATGCTCTGGGGAGGCAATTTTCTTACGTCAATCACGGACATTGTATTCCTGAAAAATTGGTGTAATACGAGATTTGAATGGGATACTATAACCCGCATGACTCTCCGGGTCAACTGCTTTGGCTGGACGCCGCCGTCAAAAGGGTTCCGCAAAGGAATCGCCATGAAAAACGGTCGGAATATCTGTTGGGATTGTTAGCCGATGCCTGAACGGCACAAAGCCTCACTCGCCCCGTTCAAGGAAGGAAAGAAAATTGCTTCTTCGTAAAAAAAGCTCCTCGCAATGACCAAAACATTTATTTTTCAACAAACAGTCAGGGCAAAGGGTGATCATAGCCGTAAGGCAAAGGGGCACGTTAAAGAAATAAGCGGTGCGGGCAAAATGCGGCGACAGGCAAATTTCACCGGTTTTCATTGGAAACAAACACACCCGTCTTAGTTCAGGAACTGGGAAAACGGTCCAGGATTCCTTTAATGGTCGCCTCCTTCGCCTTCAGTTCATCACGGACCTGCTTATTGTCTGTTCCGGCAATCTCCATCCTCAGGTCGGAGTAGTACGCCTCGAGGATTTCGCGAACCAATGAGACTTCATTTTCCGTGAATGTCAGGCTTGCCATAAAATCTCCTCCTTCTCCCTGATGTGGATTAATTTGTCCGCCCGCTCTTTTCTTTGCGGCAATCAATCGACCAGCCGGCATTTTCGGCCTTGCCCCTCACTAATAGTATACCAGAACAAATGTGTCTTTATCGGCGAACAGTTGAAATCGTGCGGGAAATGACCATTTTTCCGGGCAGGCATAAAAAAAGCGGCGCGAAATTTTCATTTCACGCCGCCGTTTTCACATTGGAAATAAGGAAATTATTCCGCCCGGTTTACGACAATCTTGAGGGTGGCGTTCACTTCGGGATGGACCTTCACGGTCGCGGTAAACTCGCCCAGGTGTTTGATCGGCTCGGCAAGCAGGATCTTTTTCCGATCGATTTCGAAACCCTGCTCTTTCAGATATTCGCCCAATTCCATGTTGGTTACGGAACCGAAAAGCTTGTCCCCTTCGCCCGCCTGGTGCGTCAGGACGATGGTAAGCGCTTCCAGCCTGGCCGCAAGGTTGGAAGCCTGCTCCTTGACCTTGTTCTTTTTGTACTCCATCTGGCGCTTCGCATGCTCCAGCGCCTTGGCGTTTCTCGTCGTGGCTTCAATGGCAAAGCCCTTCGGAATCAGGTAGTTCCTGGCATAGCCGGGGGCCACCTTTACGATATCGCCGATATGGCCCAGAGTTTCAATGTTTTCCTTGAGAATTACCTTCATGTCTTTTCCTCCCAGCCTGATTTACAGGTTTTCTTGTTTTTTCGGCGTGCGGAAATCGCACCACAGGTCAAAGAGACCCAAGGCGGCGACCACCACCGCCAGGTACGGCTGTACTACCAGCAAAGCATAAAACAGGTACGTAATGAAGCGGGGCACCAGAAAGCGTCTGAAAAAATGAGCGATAATGGCCAGTCCCTGGACGAAGTAGAGCGCAACAAGGACCACCAGCACGTTCAAGGCCGTTCGGGTAACCAGGTCGATATTTAACAGAAGCGCGAATCCCGAAACGATCAGAACCCATATCAACTTCTCAGGGTTTCTGAACGAGCGGAATTCCCCAATCCCGAGCCGTCCCGGAAGTCTTGGGACGAATTTTTTCAGCAACAGGATATTCAACCCCGCAAGGACGCCCATGCAGACGACGATCAGGGATGGATAAATCTTGCCTACAAGATCGGAGGCCTGCCTCAGCCCGCTTCGAAGCGCATCCAGTTCGTCACTTCCCAGACCGCTGTTTTTATAAAACGCCTCGGTCTGGGTGAAGGAACTGTTTATCCCCTTCAGGACCAGAGCGTTTAAATCCACTCCCTGCCACAGACTGTAACAGACGGCAATAACCAGTATTACCAGCAGGTTGGCCGTTACCGTCCAGGCAATGGATTTTGCGGCGCCGTTTCCCCTTGCCAGGAATTCGGCAAGCAAAAGGGAAAACAACCCGCACTGCAACAGGTAGATAAGCGCGCCGGCCGGGCTTATGGCAACAAGAGCAAGGGCCGAGATGAGAATGATTGCCGCCCCCACTCTCCTGCCGTTCTTCAAGGTATAGTACAGTACGGGGAAAGGGGCGAAAACGCCGGCCAGCGGCCCCGCGAACATCAGCATGATGTATGCCGTAAATAGCGCAAGGGAAGCCGCGCTTCCCTTTGCGATATCATAAAGTGTTTTCTTGTTTAACACACAGGTTATTGCTTGCATTCGTTACGGCAAGACGTGACCCGAGGCGATCGGCAGCAGAGCGATATTTCTGGCCCTCTTGATTGCTTCGGTTATCTCACGCTGGTGTTTTGCGCAATTTCCCGAGATTCTCCTGGGCACGATTTTGCCACGCTCGGAAATAAAGGCGCGGAGAGTTCTTGGATCCTTGTAATCTATGGTTATCTGCTTGTCGGCGCAGAAACGGCAAACCTTCCTGCGCTGAAAAGTTCTTTTCTTCTTGAAACCGTTGCTTCTCGGTGGTGTTCTTTCGTCGCTCATATGTCTAATCCCCCCATTCTGATTATTCTTCCGTCGAAGCTACTTCGACCGTCTCGGCCGCCGGCTGCTGCACGGCGGGTTTCTCCTCAGGCGCGGCAACGATGTCCGCATCCTTGTCCAGCTTCACGCTCTGGTACCTGAGAACCTTGTCATCGAGCCTGAGGCGTCTTTCAAGCTCCGCTATGAGCGCGGAGTTTCCGGAAAAATTCAGGTAGAAGTAACGGCCGCGCTGGCATTTCCTGACCGGGTAGGCCAGTTTCCTGATTCCCCAGTCTTCCAGCCTCTTGCAATCACCATTCATGCTCGAAATAACTTCCTGCACTTTTTCGGTGAGTCCCTTGAGCTCTTCCTCGCCGAGCTCGGGCTGAGCGATAAAAATCGTCTCGTACTTTCTCATTATTATTCCTCCTCACGGTTATTAGCCCCGGACCATCCCGGAGCAAGGAGATACGGCAAAATGCCGCTCTGCTGGTGCTGCTGTATTTTACTCAAAACCGGCCGCCATTCTGACCGGCTCATATCCAACCAGGTTTACACAGCCTGCTGATCCGCCAGCAGGTCCCTGTTATTGTAAAGACTCATTGCCTTGCCCATTCCTTCCTTGAGATAAAGGGCAAGCAAATCAACGATATTTTCGGTCAAATCGGGCAAAACGGCAAGTTCTGATTTCGCGAAATTGCTGAGGACGTAATCGGCAGGATCGCCGTGCAGGGGTCTTCCTATGCCGACCCTTACCCGCGCGAACCCGCCGCCCCCGAGTTCGGCCACGAGGGAGCGGAGTCCGTTGTGTCCGGCATGACCGCCGCCTTCTTTCAGTTTCACCCGTCCGAAGGGTATGTCGAGATCATCGTGGATCACCACGAGATCCCGCATCGACAATTTGTTGAAATTCAACGCATGGGAAACCGATTGTCCCGACAAATTCATATAGGTCTGCGGTTTCAGCAGCAGCAGACGTTCGCCGTTCCAGTCGCCTTCGCCATACAACCCGGAAAATTTTTTCCTTGCCGCGCTAATGCCGGAAACATCGGACAGCCTGTCCAAAACCATGAAACCCGCGTTATGGCGGGTCCATTGGTATTTCGGGCCGGGATTGCCCAAACCGACTATTAGTCTTGTGGCCATATTCGTTGCCGGTCTGTTATTCTTCCGTGGTTTCCACCGACGCAACTTCTTCCTTGGCCTTGCCGAGGATGCTGACAACCGTGGCTTTCGGATCATTCAGAACCTTCATGCCGGCGGGCACAACCAGGTCGCTGATATGAAAAGAATCCCCGATTTTCAGATCGGTCACGTCAACTTCCATATGTTCCGGTATCTGGGTTGCAAGGCATTCAAGTTCCACGGCGTGCATCGCGAAATCGAGCATGCCGCCCTCTTTCACTCCCGCTGAGGTTCCCACGAGGCTGACCGGGACGGAAACCTTGACCTTCTCTTCGAGACTTATCTTGTGCAGATCGACATGAAGGGGGCTGCCTTTCAGGCAATCACGCAAAAGGTCGGACACTATGACAAGCTTGCCGTCAAGGGCCTTGTCTCCCTTCAGGGTGATGATATGATTCCTGCCACCCTCGCCGGCAATCGCCGTCATCAGCTCTTTTGCGCTGACCGCCGCCGGGACGGGGTCCATCCCTTTTCCGTACACGATAGCGGGAACCATACCGCTTTTTCTGAGTCTCCTGCATATACCCTTACCGGCTTTTTCTCTCAGCTCGATGTTCAGAACCGTCTGTTCCATACATCCTCCAATAAATAATCTAGTTATTTTTAAGATCGAATTATCAAACCTCAGACAAACAGGGAACTAACGGATTCATCCTGGTGAATCCTGCGAATAGCCTCGGCAAGCAAATCGGCAACCGTCAACACCTTAAGTTTACTCGATTTTTCCGCCTTGTCACCTTGAGGGATGGTGTCGGTTATGACAACTTCCTCTATATATGAGTCATTAATCCTGTCAATGGCCGGCCCGGAAAGCACGCCATGGGTGGCGCACGCATAAATGGTTTTAGCGCCGTGCTCCTTGAGGGCCTTGGCCGCCTGCGTGAGAGTGCCCGCAGTGTCGACCATGTCGTCAAGTATGATGGCGGCCTTATCCCTGACATCGCCGATCAGATGCATGACTTCGGAGATGTTCGGCCCGGAGCGCCTTTTGTCGATTATGGCCAGGGAACATTCGAGGCGCTTCGCATAAGCCCTTGCCCGCTCCGTCCCTCCGGCATCCGGGGAAACCATTACTACCGAATCAAGACTGTAATTCTTTTTGATGTAATTGAGTATGACCGGCGCGGCGTACAGGTTATCAACCGGAATATCGAAAAAACCCTGAATCTGACCGGCATGCAGATCAATTGTAACCACCCTGTCGGCACCTGCTGAAGTCAGCAGATCGGCCACCAGCTTTGACGTAATCGGGGTCCGCGGCGCGACTTTCCTGTCCTGCCTTGCATAGCCGTAATAAGGTACGACGGCCGTGATCGTCGCCGCCGATGCCCTTTTCAGGGCGTCCATCATGATCAGCAGCTCCATCAGGTTGTTATTCGTCGGACAGCAAGTGGACTGGACTATGTACACGTCACGCCCGCGAACGTTTTCTCCGATTTCCACCATAATCTCGCCGTCGGAAAAGTTCTTAACCTTGGCAGCGCCGAGCGGCAAGCCGAGCGAAGCGCATATTTTCGCCGCGAGCCCGGGATTGGAATTACCGCAGAAAACTTTAATTTTGTTCTCCATCATCGCCTCTGATCGTTGTTATTGAATTTGTTCCGGAACAGGATGGCTGGGGCGCCAGGATTCGAACCTGGGAATGCCGGAATCAAAATCCGGTGCCTTACCGCTTGGCGACGCCCCAATTTTGGAATTGTTAAAGGGTCCGCGTCAGAAAGGATGCCCAGCCGCTCACTTCAGCAACTTTCCCGTAGCATCGTCGTGCTTCTTCTTCGGCGCCGAATACCGCGAATACCGTCGGCCCGCTTCCGGACATCAGTACTCCCGCAGCGCCAAATCCAAGCAGAGTCTCCTTGATATCCCTGATAACCGGAAAACGTTCGATCGTGACGGTTTCCAGATCATTCATGAGGATTGAACATATGTCCTCAACCTTATTGCAAAACCTAGGCAGTTTATAGTCATCTTGCCCATTTGTCAATCTCAAATTTTGGTAAACCCAGGCGGTCGAAACATGTATATTGGGATTGACGAGGACGAGCCAGGCAGGGGGGAGTCCTTCGACGGGAGAGAGTTTTTCGCCTATGCCCTCGGCGAGGGCCGTCTTTTTGAAGATGAAGAAAGGAACGTCCGCGCCAAGCTTCACGCCGATTTCCATAAGCCTGTCGTCGGAAAAGCCGGCGCCCAGCAGTTCGTTGAGGCCCATGAGAACGGTCGCGGCATCGCTGCTTCCGCCTCCAAGCCCGGCCGCCACCGGTATCTTCTTCGAAATCGAAATTTCAACACCAGTTGCAACACCCGCGTGTGAAAGAATGGCTTCGGCCGCGCGCCACGCGATATTATCCCGTCCGCCGGATACCGCTTCGCTGTTGCAGTCCACATCGATCCCCGGGGTTTTCTTCAGCCTGATTTCTATTTCATCACAAAGATCAATGCGCTGCATGACCATTCGCAGGTCATGGTAGCCGTCCGGCCTTTTGCGCAGGACCTGGAGAAGGTAATTAACTTTCGCGGGAGCCCTAAACAACATGTGATCAGTTTCTCCTTGGTTTCAAACCGAAAAAGTAATTCATAATTCAATTTATCCGACAAATCAAGCGTAAAGTGCCTGATTCCGGCAGGGGACCGGATCTTTGTGGCGATGATTAAACATATCAATCGTAGGGGCGAGTCATGCCTCGCCCCTACGTTGTGTCGTGACATATTTAATCGCCGGAACAATAATTGTTGTCTGATACATTTCGGGAAAAAGAAAGCCCCTGGCTTTCAATTTCAAAGTCAGGGGCTTGTCATCACAGAACATCTCTTGGCAAGCAAAACCGTCATGCTTGCCGCAATCCGTTATTATTCGTCCCTCTCGTAATCAACGATACGCTTCGCGATCGTCTTGATGCTCAGGAGGTCTTTGTAGTTGATGTTGTTGCCGAGGTAGTTGCCGCCGTCCGTGCCGCAGCCCAGAGTGAGTGACGGAGGAAGCACGTTGTAGATGAGACCGACGCTGCCGTGTACCGCGGGCTGGTTGAGGAGCAGCCTGTTGGCGGGAATTTCCATGGCAAACTTGTCGATAACTTTCTGGTCCTGAGAATGAATAACCGCAGTGTGGCCACGGCCGCCCCAAAGGAGCTGGCTCTTGGCTGCGTCAATCGCAGCGTCCGATCCGTCAAATGTTATGTAACCGAGAACCGGAGAAAGTTTTTCGTGGCTGAACCAGTCTTCCGGTCCGATGGTGGTAAGGGGAACGAGAAGCAGCTTCACGTCGTCGGGCACCGAGAAACCGGCAAGCTTTGCGATCGCCTGGGGAGACTTGCCAACGATGGCAACGGCGGGAACGCCTCTTTCCTTGTCGAACATTACCGCTTCGAGCTTCTTCTTCTCTTCTTCGTTGACAAGATAGGCGCCTCTCTCGATCATCATCTTTACGGCCTTGTCACAGGTTTCCTTGTCGTCAAAGATCATGGACTGGTCGGATGAGCAGATGGTTCCGTTGTCAAAGGTCTTGGAGGCAATAACGTTGTTTACCGCAACGCTGAGCTTGGCGGTTTTTGAAATATAGACGGGCGTATTGCCGGCACCGACGCCGATGGCAGGGTGGCCGGAGCTGTATGCCGATTTAACCATGGCGTTGCCGCCGGTGGCAAGAATCAGGTTAATGCCCGGGTGTTTGAACAGCAGGTTGGTTGCTTCGATTGAAGGCTCTTCGATCCACTGGATGCAGTCGGCAGGCGCACCGGCGCTGACCGCGGCTTCCATCATGATTTTCGCCGCTTCCCTGCTGCACTTCTGTGCGCGGGGGTGGAAAGCGAAGATGATGACGTTGCGGGACTTGAGGGCGATCAGCGACTTGAACTCGACAGTTGAAGTCGGGTTGGTCGTCGGGGTGGCTGCCGCGAGTACGCCAAATGGCTCGGCAACGTAAAGAACGCCTTCTTCTTCTTTGATCACGCCAACGGATTTCTTGTCTTTGAAATACTCGTAGACAACGTGGGCGCCAAGATGATTCTTGATGGCCTTGTGGTCGGCCCGTCCGATTCCGGTTTCTTCAACGGCCATTTCGGCAAGCTTGACTTCATTGGCCACGCTGGCTGCGTCCATTGCCGCACAGACCTTGTCAACCTGCTCCTGGGTGAAGTGTTTCATGATATCGGCTGCTTTTCTTGCTTTTGATACCAACTGATCAATTGTCTGAGCTACATCTGCCATGTCTTAAACCTCCCATTAAGTAGTTATTAGGTGTTCCCTCTGCACTGCAACAAAACACCCTCTTTGGTGCCAAAGACGTAAAGGTCCGTTTCTTTAAGCGCTTGATTAAATCAGCGATCAACCTTCGGTTTCATACTGGGAATGACACTACCTGCAAGGACGAAAAAATGAGGTTTTTTCGGAATTAACGCGTTGCAAACAATACACAATAAAAAGTTTATTGTCAATTAATTTTTTTCTTCACAAACCGGCTGAAAATCATGGATGGCGCTATTTTGATGCACAAAAATCTAATCGGGCCACGCCGTCCCGGGCCGACCCCGCTACAACGCCCGGAAACACGCTGCTCAAGGGCCGGTATCAGTTTTCAGCCGGGCGAGAAACGAATTGATGGCGGGCAGCGCCGCCGCGGCCGCCTTTTCGCCCTCCAGAACGGCCTCGTTCCTTCTGGAAAAGTCGGCGGCGCCGATGTATCCTGTTTTAGGCCTAATTAAAACATCCGCATGCACGAGCTGCTGTGAAGTGATCCTTCCGTACATGAGGTTTATGGCCTGCATGATGGTCTCCATCGTCCCCTCGGGCCTGGGACTTTCGCCGCCGCCCGACAAATCGACCGCTATCACCATATCGGCCCCGTATTTCCGGGCCGTGTCCACGGCTACGGGACTGACCACTCCGCCGTCCACATACATCCTCCCATTGATCACAACGGGGGAGAAGACTCCTGGTATTGAACAGCTCGCCCTCACGGCACGGCCGGTGTTGCCGGAGCCGAATACGGTTTCCTTGCCATCCTGGATGTCCGTCGCCACCGCGTAGAAGGGTATCCTGAGCTTCTCCATCGGCGTATTCCTGACCATGCGGTTAACATATGCCTCCAGCTTCTCGCCCTTTATGAAGCCGTTGTCGGGCAGCATCAGATCGGCAAGGTCCGACTGCTGGATGCCGAAAGAAATGCTCTGGAGCTGATAAGGGGAAAATCCGTAGGCGTAGAGGCTCCCCACAAAACTCCCGGCACTGGTCCCGACCACCATGTTTATAGGGATTTTATTGGCTTCCAGGACCTTCAGAACACCGATGTGGGCGAAGCCTTTCGCGGCGCCGGCGCCAAGCACCAGGGCGACCCTGACGGGTCTTTGCCTTGCCGGCCGCATCGCTGTCTTTTCCGCGGCGCAACCGCTGACAAAGAGGAATACAACGATAAGGAAAAGACTCTTTTTCGCGATATGCTGAATTCCCCCCAAACCTCCCTCCTGATATCATCTTGGAGCTTAACTCCGGCGCCATGCAGGCGGCAGACCTAATGCAAACGGATTTCATTTGCGGCGCTGTTCGGCAGGATTTCCGGGCACACGGAACCGGTCATTGTGTTACACTTCTTCCAGCATCGTCGTGAACAGATCGTGATGCTCCTCCTCCTCTTCGAGGATTTCCCTGAACATGTGGGCTGTCGTCACATCTCCCTCTTTTTGCGCCATTTCGACGATCTGCACGTACATTTCGATGGCCTCGACCTCGGCCTTCGCGTCCAGCTCAAGAAACTCTTTCAGGCTCTTGCCCACTTCGATCGGGGACGGCTTCGTGGTCGGAGTGCCGCCCAGGTACCAGAGCCTTTCGGCAATCTGCTCGGCATGCTTCATCTCGACTATGGCGACCTCCTTGAACTTGTCCTGGACGGCGACGCCCTTGACGCCCACGACTTCCACATGCTGCCACATGTATTGGATGCTGACCTGGATCTCCCTGGCTATTGCCTTGTTGAGCATTTCCTTTAACTCAGCGCTGGCCTTGACAACGGGTTCCAATGAAATTCCCATTTTTCGTTCCCCCTTGCTGTAAAATTTTGCCGATTGTACTTTCATACCACTAAAAATCCATAAATCAAGGTGGGCATTTGATAAAAACGGGAAACGAGCCGAATGTCTCCCCGGAGAGTCCCGCCGCGACGCCCCTTGTTGCCTTGTTCCGCAAAAGGGCTATAATTTCACGCGGAAGCGACAAATTTGACGCGAGCCGGAGGGAATTCTTCCGATTGAGGGGTTTGTCATGGGAATAGACACGGAAATCCGGGACCTGAGGAGTCTTTGGAACGGATTCTGGGCGTCCAGGGTACTGCTGACGGCAAACAATTTCAGGATTTTTGATCATCTGCGTGCCGGGAAGACGGCGGAAGAAGCCGCAGGGCTGATCGGGGCCGACCCGAGGGGAACGGAAATCCTGCTGAATGCGCTGACCGGGCTGGGCCTGCTGCGGAAGAAGTCGGGAAAGTTCCGGAATTCCGCCATGGCTGACCGTTTCCTGGCAACAGGAAGCCCGCATTACCATGGTGACATCATCCGTCACGCCGATTCCCTGTGGAAAAGCTGGTCCTCTCTCGACGAGGCGGTCAGAACGGGAGCCCCGGCCCGGAAATCCGGCGATCATGAAGCATTTATCCGCGGAATGCACAACAACGCGGTTTGGCGGGCTGCCGGAGTCATCGGGGAACTGGACCTGAAAGGGGCGCGTAACGCCCTCGACCTTGGCGGAGGTCCCGGAACGTACAGCATCGAGCTTGCCCGAAAGGGAATATCCGTAACCCTTTTTGATCTGCCGGATACGATCCCCATCTCCCGGGAGATAATCAACGAATCCGGGCTCGAAGGAATCGACTTCCGCGCCGGCGATTTCCTTGCCGACGACATCGGCAGCGGCTATGACCTGATTTTCGTCAGCCAGGTGCTTCATTCCCTCTCACCCGCTGAAAACGCTTTCCTGATGGGCAAGTGCGCAAAGGCACTGCGACCGCGGGGAAGAATAGCCATTCAGGAATTTCTCATTGATGCCACTCTGACAAGGCCTTTGCACGGCGCCCTGTTCTCGGTCAACATGCTGGTCAATACCGACGGCGGAAGATGTTATGCGCCCGGGGAAATCATAGGCTGGCTTTCCGCGGCCGGATTCCGGAAATGCGGCAGGAAAGATCTGGACGATACGGTCCTGGTCTTCGGCAGCATTCGGTGAGCCATTTCAGCCTTCAGCCTTCAGCCTTTCACCCTTAGCCTTTTTTATAACCAGCCCTTCGCCGGAAAGATCGAGATCAACCGCAACCGTATCCCCTTCGGCGAACTTCCCTTCGAGCAGCATCAGTGCAAGCGGGTCCTGAACCTTGCGCTGAAGCGTTCTCTTCAGGGGGCGCGCGCCGTACGCGGGGTCGTATCCTTCCTGCGCCAGATATTCCCTGGCCTTGTCCGTAATCCTGAGGGTGATGCGTCTTTCGGCAAGTCTTGCCTGGAGCGCCTTCACCTGGATATCCACGATTTTCTTGATCTGTTCCAGCGGCAACCCGTGATAGATGATAATCTCATCGATACGGTTGAGAAACTCCGGCTTGAAGTGCTCCTTGAGAGTCTCCGTCACCATGCCGCGCATTTTCGCGTAATCGCTCGTTCCATATTGCTGTATCCACTGGGAGCCCAGGTTGCTGGTCATGATGATAACCGTATTGCGGAAATCCACCGTGCGGCCTTGCCCGTCGGTAAGCCGGCCGTCGTCGAGGACCTGCAGCAGGACATTGAATACTTCCGGATGGGCCTTTTCTATCTCGTCGAACAGTACTATGCAGTACGGCCTCCTGCGGACCGCCTCGGTCAGCTGCCCGCCTTCCTCGTATCCGACGTAGCCCGGAGGCGCCCCGATCAGCCGGGCGACCGTGTGCTTTTCCTGGTACTCGCTCATGTCGATGCGGACGATCGCCTGGTCGTCATCGAAGAGGAACTCGGCCAAGGCGCGGGCCGTCTCGGTCTTGCCGACCCCGGTGGGTCCGAGAAAGATGAAGGAACCGATGGGCCTGTTCGGGTCGGAGAGCCCGGAGCGCGCCCGGCGTATGGCGTTAGACACCAGCATCAGCGCATCGTCCTGGCCGACTACCCTGGAGTTCAGCCTGTCCTCCATCTTCACCAGCTTGGCCGACTCGCTCTCCTGCAGGCGGGAAACCGGGATGCCGGTCCATTTGGCGACAATCTCCGCTACCATTTCCCCGTCCACTTCCTCGGAGAGCATCTTGCCCTCCTTCTGGATCTCCGCCAGTTCCTGGTTCTTCTCCGCCATCTCCTTCTCGATGGCGGGAATCTCTCCGTAGCGTATCTCCGCGGTCAGGGCCAGGTTGCCCTCGCGCTCGGTTTTCTTCGCCTGTTCCTTCTTCTCTTCGAGGCGGTTTTTCAGGTCGCGCAGGGACTTGATGATATCCTTCTCCTTCTGCCAGTGCGCTTTAAGATTCGCCGATTCGGCCTTTAGCGTTTCGAGTTCGTCGGAAAGCTTCCGCAGCCGTTCCTGTGAATGAAGGTCCTGCTCCTTGAGCAGCGCCTGCTTTTCTATCTCCATCTGTATGATCTTCCGCTCGATCTCGTCTATCTCGGTCGGCATGGAATCTATTTCTATGCGCAGCCGTGACGCGGCCTCGTCGATCAGGTCGATTGCCTTGTCCGGCAGAAAACGATCGGTGATATAGCGGTCGGAAAGGGTCGCCGCCGCCACGATGGCGCTGTCCTGGACGCGGATTCCATGGTATGCCTCGTACTTTTCCTTAAGGCCGCGGAGAATGGAAATAGTGTCCTCGACACTCGGCTCCCCGGTATATACCTGCTGGAAACGGCGCTCCAGTGCCGGGTCCTTTTCGATATGCTTGCGGAACTCGTTCAGCGTGGTCGCGCCGATACAGTGCAGCTCGCCCCTGGCAAGGGCCGGCTTCAGCAGGTTGGAGGCGTCCATGGCTCCCTCGGCCGCGCCTGCGCCCACAAGGGTATGCATTTCATCAATAAAAAGGATTATTTTCCCCTCCGACTTGGTGACCTCCCTGATCACACCTTTCAGCCGCTCCTCGAATTCGCCGCGGAACTTGGTGCCCGCAATCAGCGCCCCCATGTCCAGGGCCACCAGCCGCTTGTTTTTCAGGGTTTCCGGGACATCGCCGGATACGATCCTCTGCGCCAGTCCCTCGACAATGGCTGTTTTGCCGACTCCCGGCTCGCCGATCAGAACGGGATTGTTCTTGGTCCGGCGGGACAGCACCTGGATCACGCGGCGGATCTCGTCGTCGCGGCCGATGACCGGATCCAGCTTCCCCTTGGAGGCAAGGTCGGTGAGATCCCGACTGTACTTGGCCAGCGCCTGGTATTTGTCTTCGGGGTTCTGGTCGGTCACCTTTTCGTCGCCCCTTATCTCCTTGAGAGCCGCAAGGATAGCGTCACGCGTCACGCCGTTTTCCAGCAGTATCCGCCCGGCCCCGCTCCCCTTCTCTCCCGCCAGTCCGAGGAGGAGATGCTCGGTGGAAACGAACTCGTCCTTCATCGTGTCCGCTTCCTTCTGCGCCATGTCCAGCGCCCTGTTCAGGTTGGCGGAGAGATACAATTGAACGGATTCGCCGGATGCCTGGGGAAGTTTTTTCAGCTCGGCGTCGACCTTGGACCGGATATACCCGGTATTGGCGCCTATTTTCTGGAGCAGGGAACCGACCAGTCCGCCCTCCTGATCGAGCAGGGCGAGAAGGAGGTGCTCCGGCTCGAGCGAGCTGTTCTGCCTGGATACGGCCAGCTGCTGCGCGGCCCCCAGCGCTTCCTGGGTTTTTATCGTCATCTTTTCCGGTCTGATCATGGGAACTCTACCTCCGTTGTATTCTTATATGAAGGATAGGTACGAAGGTAGTGTATGTCAAGGCGGGCGGACAATCCGGTGGAAATAGATAAAAAGATCGGACGTGACCTGAATGTCACCTCCCTTCCTCCACCGGGGGAAAGGAGGTGGATAACTATCCGCGATTCCCGGCATGCGGGAAGGATTCAGAAAAAAAACTATATCAGCAGCTTGCCGTCGTCAAGCAGCGTGATTTCAGTCCCGTCCTCTGCGATTGCGGTCAGGGTGGGCCTGTAGAAGACATAATCCTCGTGGAAAGGCGTGCTTACCGTCCCCCCGAAGCCGCTGTTGTCGCCCAGGGCGATATGGATGGTGCCGAGGATCTTTTCCGCTTCCAGAATATTGTCCGGCCTGGTTGCCCGGTCGTTGGAGCCGATGCCCAGTTCGGCGATATTGCGGTTTTTATCGCTCTCCGCGAATTTACCCTCCAGCTTCAGGCGGTACGGCTCGTCTCCCCGGATCTCCACGACCCTCCCTTCACGCACGACCAGTTCCAGCGGCGATTCGAGCTTTCGCGTCGGGGCATACTCGATTACCATCACACCCTCGCTCTTCCCTTCCAGCGGAGCGAGATAAACCTCTCCGGCGGGCAGGTTGCCGAAACTCCCCGGTTCGGTCAGCAGGCCGTTGTCGCCCTTCGCCGCGCGTCCTCTCTTGTCAAAACTCATTCTCGTCCCGTTCGGGCATTCCACCGAGATTGCGGCCGCGCTGTTCACAACCTCGGCCATGCGCTCCGTCCTCTCCGCCAGGAGGCACCAGTCAACCAGCATCGAGGTGAAAAACAT
>DASRZQ010000063.1:0-37408 GCA_035686205.1 Geobacteraceae bacterium | reverse complement strand
GTAGGAGTCGGGGCATCTCCAGCCAGGCATTTTTCTGGCGGTGGAAGCCGTGAATTTCGTGCCGTCCCAGGTCAGCCATAACTTGTGATGGAACCGTGCGCCGTCAAAGGTGAGAACCCTTGCGGTCCGGCCGTATTGTGGTACTACAATGTAATCATGCTTTCCCAGGTGAAAAGGACCAAGATACTGGGCCGTAACATCTTTCCATTTGTTGTTACGATACTCAAAAACAAAAGCCTGCCAATCGATGTCTATTCGGGTTACGTATAATATGATTCCTGGAGAATTAGACTTGCTTGAGAAATATGCAATTGCATCACTAATGGTTGCCTCATCACCAAACAAAAGATGTAGAAATGCGCGTTGTTGATCAAATACCACGACTCCGTCTTCGCTCTGCTCTGAGATCGCGTCGCAAAGGTCTTGAAAACCAAGAGGAGCCTCGCCTTTATGAACGATTGGGTGAAGATCAATAAATGCTACGCGAGGATCCGATTTTTTGGAACGAATTCTGTAATATTCCCGTTCGAACTTGCAGGGCTCGTTTTCCTTAATTTTCCGAATTGCATAATGGTCAACGCCAGGAATGCCTGGCGGCATTTGCGCATGTGACAAGGTGGCGAATATTACAAGTGCCACAGTGCAACGCACGGTATATCCGCAAACGGTTTTTGTAGTTTTTTGTGTTCTCATTTTAAAGTCACCAGAACATAATAATACTCGTTTTGCTTTTTTAGCGTTATGAAGAAGCGTGAATGTTCAATAGGTGGTAACGTCTGACAGCCACCTGACCCAGTGCCTATTTTACCTCCTCTGTGAAAAAGGATTCCAAAATCACCGGTTTCAAATATCGTGTCACCTTGACCCGTGTGCCAAATGTCGTCATGAGTAAACCAACCATCGTGGTTAATATCTCGCTGAACGGTTTGGAGGCCCGTCGGACGGAGAGCCGCCGCGAAATGGAAAGCTTTCCCTTTATAGAACTTGTAAGTACCCGGTACAAGCCGACCAAGGTCAAGCCGTCCGTCCTTGTTTACATCTCTTCCCTCCCATTTGTGTTGTGGATGTGATATTACCTCCTGGCCATCCGGACCGATAATCCTGTCGGCGACCTTCACCTGAATAAGCTTACCTGTCTTCTTGGAGACAATCGATTTTACATGAGTAGCCGGCTCCTCATAGTATGCTGAAGGTTCGGTGTTGGCGACAAAGTCGGCGCCATGCTTGATAAAACCGGTCTGCTGCCCGCCGGGGGTGCATCCGTAGCCAGGTTTGGCCTGCCTGGAATTTTCCCGCCAGATTATGGCCAGGCGGTCGTCGTAAAGCCCGTAGCCGCGGCTGGAGCGGGTATTGGTTTCGATGCGCAGGCCGATAATGACCTGGTCGCCATTTTTCAGCGCCGCCTGAGCTGACTGGTTTCCGTATTTTTCCACATATTCGGCATAGATATCGTAGAGGCGGTCTTCACGAAACCCTTTCGTAGCAGGGAGGTGAGGAGGTAATGCCGGTCTCATGCTCAAACGGCACAGTATATTGGTATAATGCCACTCGATCGGCGGAGCGTTGAATGGGGCGAGACCGAATGGCATCCTGAATGTTCCGGCCACGTACTGTCTGCTTTGTTCCATATTCCGGGCGTTGGGCTGCGTCATGATTTATCACCTTCCAGGCGGGATGAAATTATTTTTGCGGGAAGGAATATAACACTTAACATTAAAATACGTCAATTTTAAAATTCATAAAAAGAGGGCAGGCTGCTTTTCTGAATCATCAGCCTGCCCCTTCTTTCTAGGCGTCTACCTGGAGGATCAACCTGAACGTTTATCATGCCCGCCGTTCAGCTATTATCACCGCTTTCCTTAGCGGCAACCGCCTCTTTCTCATTGCCGAACAGGCCCTTGATCATGGAAACGAACAGCAGAACCCCCGGGGCGAACTGGAAAACAATGATAAGCGCCCCGAACGCAAAAAAGAGAATAATCAGGATGCCATTTTCTTCCCCTTTGCCACCGGAGGCCGCCAGCGCCTGGGACGCGACAACCATGAGCGCAAATGAAGCGCATGAAACCGCCAGTCTTTCTTTGCTTTTCATTGTCTTCTCCCCTAAGGGCCTTGTCGGAAAGTTCCCCAATCTCCGTCCCTCCGGCATTTCTTACCGGTTTTTCCATCGAAACTAAAAAAAGAAATAATTCCTCTACTTATATAATTATATCACAATAGAATATTGACAAAAATTTATATCCGTTTTTCAGGCAACAATGTTTCAAACATTATTATTCATACAATGATTGATGCTAATATTACTAATTATTAAATAATATTTCTATATAATTTTTCTGATTGGAATCAGTCTCCCGCTTCCATCAAAAACTCCCTCCCCCTTGAAGGGGGAGGAATATTTGTTGCGGGAGATTAGTATTACTCAGATAATTTTTTACTCTAAATGCCAGTTCTTTGTTTTAATAATCCGTTGATTCCGTCACTGTCGGCATTATTTTGCAAAATGCTCCCGCCTGTCAATTGACGCGACCTTCCATATAAGGTAATCTTCAAAGCTGGAATAGCCGTTTTTGCTGCAAAACAGTTGAAAAATTTCACCGGCGGATGTCCGATACGGGCAGGATTCAGGTAACCAAAATGAAAATGAACGAGAAAACAGAAAAATATTTTCCCTATGCAATTCAGGTAAATCGGGACGCATGGGAAAAACTCGGGCTCGGTCCCGTCGCTCTTCACATGCGATCCCGTCCGGGCGCTCCGGCCATCGCGTTCTACCGCCACGTTGCAAACCGCATGAACCGGGAACCGGAAATGCAGGCGAAACCGGTAAAGGCCGGCAATGTGTACCTGTATGCCTTGCTGACCAGGATTTTTCGCTATCTGCTGAATCAGTACACTACGGTAACGACGCCCGGCATAATTGACAAAATTCGCGTCGATGAAGGGCTCGACTACCAGTCGGGAAACCTGCACGAGGCCTTGAAGGGGTTCGCGGAACACTACCCGGGCTCCAGGGTCATCGAGAAAGCGGCAGACCCTATGGATTACATATCGGCGGACGACCCGGGCAGCCTCAGGAAGAATATGGTTATAAACGAGCTCCTGCTGGTCGGCCTGTCCTGCGGGAATCCCGCTCTTCAAGAGTTTCGCCGCCTGTTCGACGATGCGACCCTGGCAGAGGCGACCCCGTCCAGGAAGATTGCCAATACCTTTGAATCCGGGCTTGACAAGGCTCCGCCATATGATCCGTTTGAGCTTTCCGTGATGGCACTGCTGCGGCTGCCCATCAGGTTTTCTCCGTCTTCGCTCGCCGGACAGCTGGAATACATAAGGACCAACTGGGCGGCGCTGCTGCCGCCCGAACTGCTTTCGGAGATTGTCCTCGGGATGGATATCCTCCGCGAAGAGGAAAGAGAATGGTGGGGCGGCCCGGGCGAGCCGCAGGTGCTAGAATTCGGCAAGGCGGCCAGGTTCGGCAAGGACGCGTACGATTATCCCGAATACGAGAGATTCTCCCTGGACGCGGACTGGATGTCGAACGTGGTCATGATATCCAAGATGGTCTACGTCTGGATGGACCAGCTTTCGAAATACTACGGGAGAGATATCTACAGGCTTGACCAGATCCCTGATGAAGAGCTGGACCGGCTTGCCGGCTGGGGCTTCAACGCCGTATGGCTGATCGGGGTCTGGGAGCGCTCTCCCGCTTCACAGAAGATCAAGCAGCTTTGCGGAAACCCGGAGGCGGTCTCTTCTGCATATTCGCTGTACGACTACACGATCGCGGACGACCTCGGCGGCCAGCCCGCGCTCGACAACCTGAAAGAGCGGGCCTGGCGCCGCGGCATACGCCTGGCCAGCGACATGGTGCCCAACCATTGCGGCATTTATTCCCGGTGGACACGGGAGCATCCCGACTGGTTCATCCAGCTCGATTATCCTCCTTATCCGGCTTACGGCTTCAGCGGCCAGGACCTTTCCTATTCTCCCGAAATCAGCCTTTTCATCGAGGACGGCTACTGGACCAAGAGCGACGCCGCCGTAGTCTTCAAACACGTCGACAATTATTCCGGAAGAACACGCTATATCTACCACGGCAACGACGGCACGAGCACTCCGTGGAACGACACCGCCCAGTTGAACTATCTGATTCCCGAGGTGCGCGAAACGGTCATCCGGACCATAATCCACGTTGCGCGCAATTTCCCCATCATCCGTTTCGACGCCGCCATGACGCTGGCGAAGAAGCATTACCAGCGGCTCTGGTATCCGCAGCCGGGTCACGGCAGCGGCGTGCCGTCAAGGGCGGAGCACGGCATGAGCCGGGAGGGATTCGACAGTGTCTTCCCACAGGAATTCTGGCGGGAAGTGGTCGACCGGATAGCCGTGGAGGCGCCCGATACCCTTCTTCTCGCCGAAGCGTTCTGGCTCATGGAGGGATACTTCGTCAGGACCCTCGGCATGCACCGGGTATACAACAGCGCTTTCATGAACATGCTGAAAATGGAAGAAAACGCCAAATACAGGCAGACCATCAAGAATATCCTGGAGTTCAACCCCGAGATACTGAAACGGTTCGTCAATTTCATGAGCAACCCCGACGAGCGGACGGCCATAGACCAGTTCGGCAAGGAGGGGAAGTATATCGGAGCGGCGGTCCTGCTGGTGACCATGCCCGGACTTCCAATGTTCGGCCACGGCCAGATCGAAGGGTTCACGGAAAAGTACGGGATGGAATACCGCAGGGCTTATTGGGAGGAAGAGATCGACCGGCATCTGGTGGCCATGCACGAATGCCGGATATTCCCGTTGATGAAAAAACGCCGGCTTTTCAGCGGTTCCGAAAATTTTGTCCTGTACGACTTTTTCGCCGGGGACCGGGTGGATGAAAACGTCTTTGCCTACAGCAACCGCGTCGGAGACGATAAGGCCATTATTATCTACAACAACAAATACGCCACGACGGCCGGATGGATCAGGACTTCAGCGGCGGCGGCCGCCAAAGACGGCGGCGGACGGACCGTGCTGGTGCGGAAGGAGCTGGCCGAAGCGCTCTCCTTCAAGCCGGACGGACGCCATTACTACGCCTTCCGCGACCACGCCTCGGGGATGGAATATCTCCGCCACGGGAAGGAGCTTGCGGAAAAGGGCATGTATCTTCAACTGGAAGCATATGAATACCATGCTTTCCTGGATTTCCGCGAGATATGGGACGACGATTTCGGCACATGGGGCGCGCTGTGCCGCAGGCTGGAGGGCCGGCCGGTCGCAAGCCTCGAAGAGGAAGTAAAACAGATCCGGTATGCGTCCATAATCGCTCCCTTTGCGGAGCTGTGCTCGAAGATAGCCACGACATCGGACACGATTTACGATTCCGGTCTCCCGGCAGCCGACAGGGAAGAAAATCGAGCGCTTCTGCGCGGCGGGCTCACGGCGTTCCTTGCGGCGCTAGCGGAACATACGGCGCAACCGGGAAACGTTGAAGTTGCTGCCGGCCGGATTTCGCGTGATCTCGATTTTGTCCTGACCCTGGCAGCCATGGACAGCCGGGAAAAGCAGGAAAAAGAGGCGATCGGCTTCACGCAAGCCCGGCTGCAGGGGGAAGAGAACGGATTCAACCGGTTTTTCCTGACACTCTTCCTGCATCTGCACCGGATCTCCGAGATAACCGACCCCGGAGCTGCCGCAAATCTTTCGGCTTCCCGGTTTTATGAATTCGGACTTAGCGGAACCATTGAAACGATGCTGCACAGCGGCCGGGAAAGCCGGCCTTCGCTTGAGTCTCCATGGGGTTCCGGCACGGAGGTCATGTTGCTCGGCATACTGCTGGCGCACCGGTCCCTGTTTACCGCAGGGAACGGGAAAAACGGGCCGGAGCGGATAATCGCACTGACGGAAGACGATAAGGTCCGGCAATTCCTTCTGGTACACTGGAGCAACGATGTGGAATGGTTCAACAGGGAACGGTTCGAAGATCTTGTCGGATGGCTGTTCCTGACGGACATGATCGCATATGGCGCGGAAGCCGGCGATAAAAAGCCGTTCCGGGAGAAGATGGCCGAATTTTATGGGCTCGCCACCGACCTTTTTGCCCTGGCCGAAACCGCCCGCTACCGGACTGATATATTCCGATCATTATTATTATCAGGATTACGATAATTTTCTTGACACGCCAATAACGTGAATATAATGTTATCACTCACATGGGGGGCGGCCCTGCAAACCTTTCTGACAGCGGCCGCTGCAGCTTTTTGCTTGCTGCCGGTATATTATTAAATATATATTTCAGTCACTTTATCCAGGAGGATACTGAATGAACGTAACGGTAAAACTTTTCGCCACGTTCAGGACAGGCCGGTTCGGCTCCGAGACCCGGACATATGGTCCGGGAACAACCGTCAGGAACATTATTGACGAATTGAGTCTCCCCGAAGACGATATCGGCGCTACACTCATAAACGGTCGCCACGTTGAAGAGGACTGCGAACTTCAGGAAGGCGACACCCTGTCGATTTTCCCGCTCGTCGGCGGGGGCTAGAATGGAGAAAATGGGCGATTTCCTGCGCGCGCTTGCGGACAGGGATCTTATTTCATGGCACCATCAGACCTTCGCCGCGAAATATTTCTCGATGTCCCTCACCCAGGTAGAGCGGATCGCGCTGGAAGCCGGTCTGCTTCCGGCGCGCTACCAGCGGAACAGGAAAACCATCACCACCAAGGAGCAGCTGAAACTTTGCCGCAGCCATGTCGCGGTTATCGGGTGCGGCGGTCTCGGCGGCTACGTAATCGAGGAATTGGCGCGGCTCGGTGTAGGATGTATTACCGCCGTCGATCCGGATGTCTTTGAAGAGCACAACCTGAACCGGCAGCTTTATTCGTCCCCCGACAATCTCGGACGGCCGAAGGTCGAGGCGGCCCACGCCAGGGTCGCCAACATCAACCCGGCGGTACGGCTGATCCCGGTCAAGGTCGCTTTCAGCAAATTGAACGGTTTTGAATTGCTTCAGGGGGTCGATGTCGTGGTGGACGCCCTGGACAGCATACCCGTCAGGATGGAGCTGGCCGAAATAAGCGCGGAATTGAACGCCCCCCTGGTGCACGGGGCGATCGGCGGCTGGTATGGCCATGTGGCAACCCAGTTCCCCGGCGAAAACACCCTGCGGAAGATTTACAACCGTTCCGTACAGGGCAGGGGAATTGAAAAAGGCCTCGGAAATCCCGCTTTTACCCCTGCCGTCGTGGCAAGTCTCGAGGTCGCCGAGGTCTGCAAGATCATAACGGGACACGGCACTCCGCTCAGCAACAGGACACTTCACATCAATCTTCTGGACATGGAAGTCGAGGAAATCAGATTTTGAGCAGCCTTTCCAATGCTTGACGGGGAAGCTGAACAGCTCTGAATTCATATCTGGCTGAAGCAGCTCACATCAGACTGCCGGACGGCAGTCACGACAACCGGGAGTCCGTACCAGGCCGTGCAGCCAATGGTGCGCATTTTCCGGTTTTTTTTGTCTTTTAACGTTATCCATGGACAAATTTCTACTGATTATAATCCCTTTCCTGTCGGCGATGGCATTGAGAAAGGCAGGCGTTATCCGCGACAGGCATTCGCAGATAATTACCTCGTATGTAATAAACTTTTCTCTTCCGTGCCTGACAATAATGACCATCAACAGGCTTGATCTGAAGCATATCGATTTCAATGTGGTGATCATAGCATGGACGGTCATGTCGGCCGCGGCCTGCATGTCTTACTTCATCGCCAGAGTTCTCGGGCTGGAGGGCGGGAAGCTCCGCTCCTTCATCCTCGTCGCAACTTTTCCCAACACCTGCTTTGTCGGATATCCGGTCACCTTTGCCCTTTACGGAAGCGCTGGCCTTCCCTACGCCGTCATTTACGACCAGATGGGCATGGTCCCTCTTTTTCTCACCATCGGCTTCATGGTCGCCGGAGGGAGAAAAAGCCTCTCAAGCGCCCTCAAATTTCCACCTTTCATCGCCCTTCTCTTCGCCCTTCTTCTCAATATTGCCGGGCTGACCATGCCACCCGTCATAGCTCCCGTGCTTCAGTGGGCGGGCTGGACGACCCTTCCTCTGACGATTTTTCTGATTGGAACCAGAATCACCCTGAAAATCGTGCACGATTATCAAAACGTGGCGGCAAGCGTCGCGCTCCGGATGATCGCCATGCCGGCCCTGCTGTACGTTACGCTGGCCACCATTGGGACAACGGGGCTTCCCTACAAAGTCGCACTGCTTGAGACAGCCATGCCGCCCGCGCTCATAACCAGCATCCTGGCGCTCAAATACAATCTGGATGAGGAATTTGCCGTAGCATCCATAAGCGCGGGGACCGTCCTGGGCATGTTTGCCTTTGCGGTTCTTGCCTTGTTCAGGTAAAATCTGGTAATCAATTACCCATTGTCGGGGAAGGAGGAAATCATGAAGAAAAAAATCGGTGTGGTTTTGTCGGGCTGCGGCGTCCGCGACGGCAGCGAAATCCATGAAGCCGTACTGACCCTGCTGGCAATCGACAAAAACGGCGGGGAAGCGGTCTGCATGGCTCCGGATATGCAGTTTTCCGAAATAAATCACCTGACCATGCAGGAAACCGGCGGTAAACGCAATGCCCTGGTGGAATCGGCCCGGATCGCCAGGGGGAACATCCGTGACATCAAAGACATGCGCGCAGCGGACATCGACGCGCTGATTTTTCCCGGCGGTTTCGGCGCCGCGAAAAATCTTTGCGACTTCGCCGGGAAGGGAGCTGCCGCCAGGATTCAGCCGGATGTTGCAAGGCTGTTGAAAGAGACTGCCGCGGCGGGCAAACCGATCGGCGCGATCTGCATCGCTCCGGCACTGGTTGCGGCAGCCCTGGGCAAGGAACTTGCGCCCGAGCTGACGATCGGCAATGACGCGGCGACGGCAGCCGAAATCGGCCGGACCGGATCGAGGCACATCGAGTGTCCGGTTACCGGGTTTGTGGTGGACAAAAAGCACAAAATCGTGTCCACTCCGGCATATATGCTGGCAAACAGGATTTCCGAGGCTGCCGAAGGCATAGAGAAGCTGGTTAAAGAGGTTATCGCGCTAATCTGAAAAAACAGGGGCGGCTGAACAGGCCGCCCGAAGAGTTTTCCGCCCGTCCAACCGGCGTAAAGTGTGATGAAAATCAAGCATCACCTGCACAAAAGTTCGGCAGCAATACCCTTTCATCCCAACTCCTGATCAGCACGCAGGAGGCTTTTTTGCCGGCCTCCGCAAATATCAGCCCCGGTTTGGAAATTGGCACGGTAACTGTATATGTCTCTTTATCGAGAGACAGGAAAGCAGGTAATTTCCTGAAGAAAGCATCTGCAAAGCTGCAACTGCTTCATTTCTCGCCTCCTTTGCGACCTACGGGTCGCATTTTTTTGGCGAAAGCTGAAGTGCCTGTCCGGATTCCAGGACGCCGGCCGCGGCAACAGGTCAAAGCTCCAATGTGTACCCCACCTGTGCATACTGGAATACACCGGGGAATTCGTTCGTCAGCCGGGCGGAAGCGGAGAAGCCGGTGCAATGGCTTCCGCAAATCTTTCTTATCCGGTATTCGCGCAGGGCTTTTATTGTTTCCTCCGTTTGGGCCGGCGGACAGAAGCCGAGATGGGTACCGCCGATCAAGGCGTGGATTTCGGATATCCCTGTTTGTTCCATGGCATGCCTGATGGTATTGACCAGCCCCGCGTGACAGCATCCCAGAAGGAGAACCAGTCCTTTTTCGCCGAGTATGACGAGGGACTGATCATCGGGAACGGGGTCCGGCACGCATCCGGAGGCGTCGCAACAGAGTCCGGCGTCCCCTTTTTCGAAGCCGCATCTCCGCGGGACCTCTCCGGTCAGAAACAGGCCCCTTTCTATTTCCCTGAACCCCTCGAAAAAATTGAAGGAAGCTCCCATTCCCCGCAGATAGGCCTCCTCGTAGGGAATACCTATCGGGGAGCTTTCCCCGGTGTCTTTGACGCGATACCGGCGGGAAAATATCGCCGGATGCGCATAGACCTCTTTCCCGCCGCAGTTCCTCAGCAGCGGCAGCAGTCCTCCGGTATGATCGTGATGGCCGTGTGAAAGGGCGACTTTCCCGACGCCATGAAGGTCTCTGTTCATGCGCATGGCATTGCGCAGCAGGGTTTCGCCCTGGCCGGTGTCGAAAAGCAGCCTGAATCGTTCACCCTCGACGAGAGCGGCGAACCCGTGCTCGCCGAGCGTTCCGGAAATCGGCCCGACGCTGTTTTCACACAGAATGGTAATCCTGATTTTGCCGGCGCTTTTCATACCCGCTCCATGCTCCTTAATAGAAAAGGGACGCAACCAGCCGATTGCGCCCCCTTGGAAAGCGGAAAGAGATTGATTTCAGATATCGTCTTCGTCTCCGAAGGAAATCTCGTTGTAAGCCCGGTCCTCTTCGAAACGCTTGGTCTGGGCCTGCATTTTTTCTATATCGGACTTGCACTTGACGCAATACCGGGCAAAGGGCATCACTTTCAGCCGCCCCAGGGGAATTTCATCGCCGCATTCCTCGCAGATTCCGTATTCGCCTTCTTCAAACCTCAGCAGGGCCTCATCTATATTCCTGAGCTTTTCCCTTTCCCGGTCTCCCAGCAGAAGGCCAAGCTCACGGTCGCGTTCGCTCGATGCCTGATCGTATATGTCGCCGCTCGGCTCGCCTGAAGGGACGTCGGAAGTCGATTTGACTGACTTGCTGATCTCCTTGAGTGTTTCCGCTTTCATCTGCAGAAGGATATTTTTTATTTCGTCCAGCCGTTCTACCATTCAATTCACTCCGTATTTTCAGTATGTTCCGTTTTGAGTCACGAAATAATATCGTAATTTATTTGTTTGTCAAGAAAAACCGGACCGGGGAAATCCTTTATCCGCCGGTCATCGGGACAATCTCCCCGATCAGGTCATAGTCCGAAGAGTCGGTAATCCTGAGAGTCACGATATCCCCCACGTTCGCGTTCCCGGCGGTAATGTAAACCTGCCCGTCGATGTCCGGGGCCTGCCTGGAGGAACGCCCCTTCAGCAGCAGGTCGGTCTCGTCGCTGTAACCCTCGACAATAACCTGTTCATGCTCGCCTATGAGGCGGCGGTTCCTCTTGAAGGAAACCCGCGCCTGGGCTTTCATGATTTTCTTGTATCGCTCCCTCTTCACCCTTTCGGAAACCTGTCCGTCCATTTCCGCGGCAGGCGTCCCTTCTTCTTTCGAGAAACAGAACACACCGAGTCTTTCGAACTGTGCCTCCTCCACGAAATGGAGCAGTTTCCCGAAATCTTCGTCCGTTTCGCCCGGAAAGCCCACGATCAGCGATGTCCTGAGGGCAAGTCCGGGTATTTCCGCGCGGAGTTTCGCCAGAAGGGCGCGTATTTCCGCTTCTCTTCCCCTGCGTTTCATTTTCACGAGGATGTTATCGCTGATGTGCTGCAGGGGGATGTCAAGATATTTGCAAATCTTGTCCTCCGTTCTGATAAGCTGTATGAGTCCGTCGGTGATGCCGTCGGGATACGCGTACAGAAGCCGGATCCAGGACAGGCCTTCGATCTTCACCAGTTCCCTGACGAGATCCTCCAGTTTACCGCCTCCCGGGAGGTCCTTGCCGTAATTGGTTACATCCTGGGCTATGATATTGAGTTCCCTGACCCCGCTCGATACAAGCCCGCGCGCTTCCTCGACGAGTTTGTCCATCGGCCTCGACCTGAAAGAGCCGCGCAATGCCGGAATAACGCAATAAGAGCAGCAGTTGGAGCATCCTTCGGCGATCTTCAGGTACGCCGTGTAAAGGGGAGTCGACTTCAGCCTGGGGAAGTTTTCGTCATAGACGAAGTTCGGATCGCCGATATAGCGCAGCTGATCCGTCGTGTTCCGCTTCTCCGCTATTATTTCCGCGATTTTCGGATAATCTCCGGTCCCCACGAAAATATCCACTTCCGGCAGTTCCCTGCACAACTCCTCCTGGTAGCGCTGGGGAAGACAACCGGTGACGATAAGGAGCTTGCAGTTTCCGTCATGCTTCCTGTCGGCCAGGTCGAGAATTGCGTCGATGCTCTCCTGTTTCGCCTCCTTTATGAATGAACAGGTATTGACGATAATGATATCGGCTTCCTTTTCATCAGTGGTCACTTCATACCCTTCCCGGTCCAGGAAACCGAGCATCACCTCGGCATCGACAAGATTCTTCGGACACCCGAGACTTACCATGCTCACTTTCTGTCTTTCATTTTCGCCCAACACCCGTCTCCTTTTCGCCCATTTCTTCAGCCTTCAGCCTTTCTACTGCCTGAAATTCACGAACTGCAATTCTACGCCGAGGTCCCTGCCTTTGAGCAGCTTTATAATTTCCTGCAGGTCGTCGATGTTCTTGCCGGTGACCCTCACCTGATCGTCCTGGATCTGTCCCTGGACCTTCAGCTTGGTATCCTTGATGACGGAGATGATCTCTTTCCCTTTCTCCTTTGATATCCCCTGCTGAATGGTGATAATCTGCCTGACCATCCCGCCCGAGGCAGGCTCGGCCTTGCTGTACTGGAGGGATTTCAGGGACAGGCCCCTCTTGATGCATTTGGACTGCAGTATGTCGATGACGGCCTTCAACTTGAAATCATCGTCGGATAGGACCCTGATATTATCTTTTTCCAGAGTGACCTCGCTTTTCGAACCCTTGAAATCATAGCGCTGGGCAATCTCCTTTACCGTCTGGTTCACGGCATTGTCGACTTCCTGCATATCCACTTTTGAAACGATATCAAATGACGGCATTTAACTTCTCCTCGAAAATCTTAAGCGTATCGGATCACCTTTTAATTACCTCGACCCCCTTCGGGATCCTGAAGCTGAAACGTGAACCGGCGATGCCCTTGTTCACCCTCACCCTGCTGAATTCAATGGCGGTCCTGTTGCCGTAAGGATCATAGACCACCGATGAGACGATGGGGAACGGGTCGTGCGCCTTGCCGTCCTTCATGAACTGCTCTACGGCATGTTCCGCAACGGTAATCTGCAGTTTCGCCATCACCCGGTTTTTCTTCCTTGGCACCAGTTCGAGAACGTAATTGCCCTTCTTGTCACGCCCGCCGCCCACAAAACTGGAGCTGTAATCCCTGCTGATATGGTCCATGCCGGTCAGATAATTGAGGGCCACGCTGTTTTCTCCCTGGAAAAGACTTCTAACATCGCTCACCATAACCTGGTTGTTTTCCGGGATGTAAAACCATACGGACTTGCCGTTGCAGACAATCTGCTGCTCGGGTTTGCTGTAGTCAAAGCGGAACATGGCGGATGCTCCGGCGGTTTTCTTGATTGCCAGCGTACCGGACCCGTTCTGTTCTTTTTTGATCGATGCCAGGGAAGTTCGCTGGGTAAAATCGGCCTGCACGTCGTTCAGTTCCCTGTAGCCCTGCTCCAGCGTCGACACAACGTCTTTCAGATCCGCTTCGGCGCACCACGCGGATTTCTGCGGAAAAGCCAACAAAGCCAGAACGGCGCCAAGAACGAGCATGTATGCAAAATTTTTCATCATTCTCCCCCCGAATTTTGCCCCGGAACCATTCATTGAACAAGCAACACGCGAGATCGTCGTGCGCAAGAGCCATGATAAAAGGTACTTCATCAGATTATACTCTTATGCGAGATTACGAGGAAGGTAAAAGGTAAAATTGCCGCAACCTGTTGTTATGCTTGCATATTTAAAGGCTTCGGGTTTTGTGATTTTAACCGGTTCCGGGCGGCTTCCATGCGAACCGTCATAGCCGTTTTGCCCGCCCATCAAAGAGGCGGCCGCGGAGGTCCGGGCTTAAAATGGGGCTGATATTGCCACAAGTCTTTAATTGTGGCAAACATTTTTCGCATTTGCGGGATCCCGTTACAAAAGACCTGCGGTGTCCAATACCATTATTACACGGCCGTCGCCAAGTATTGCGGCGCCCGCGGCGCATCTCAATGAACCCAACGGCCTTCCGAGCGGCTTGAGAAACACTTCCTGTTGCCCTTCGAACCGGTCCACAACCAGCCCGACTTTCTTCTCCCTGATTTCAATGACGGCAACAGGCACGAACTTGCCGGCTACACGGGCCGTCTTGACGCCGAGCAGGCGGCCCAGGCTGGCCAGCGGAACCGCCTGGTCCTCAAGATAAAAATAGTCCCGTTTGCCTTCCCGGACGATGCTGTCGCGATTCAACTCAAGGGTGCGCAGGATCCTGGCCACGGGAAAGCCGACGGTCAGGGAAGAGCAGGACACCAGCAGGACCTGGATTATGGCCACGGTATGCGGGACCCTGACCGCAATCCTGGTGCCCCGTCCGAATTCGGAGTCGATCGACAGGCTCCCCCCCAGAGACAGTACGGAAGATCTGACCACATCCATTCCGACCCCGCGGCCCGAAATGTCCGTAACCTGGCGCGCAGTGGAGAACCCGGGGATACAGGTAAGCATGAATGCCTGCTGCGGGGTAATAGTTTCTTTTTCTTCTTCCCTGATGAGTTTTCTTTCGACGGCCGACTCGATAAGCCTGGCCGGGTCCATGCCCCTGCCGTCGTCCGTCACGGTTATGACGGCCTGGTCCTTTTCCCTGCGGGCTTCAAGAACGATCCTGCCTCCGGCAGGTTTGCCGGCCGCTAGCCGCTCATCCGGTTTTTCCAGCCCGTGGTCGATGGCGTTGCGAAGAAGGTGTACAAGGGGGTCGGCGAGATCTTCCAGCGTGCCGCGGTCAATTTCGATGTCCTTACCTGAAATTTCGAAAATGACTTCCTTGCCGCTTTTTTTCGCCAGGTCCCGCACCATCCTGGGAAACCTTTCCGCAAGCGCGGCGAAAGGCATCAGCCTGACCTTCATTACCTCTCCGTGAAGCTCGCGCAGCAGCTTGGTGAGAGCCTCTACGGCATCGTTCAGCCGGTCCGAACCCAGGTCCCGACCGATTATCGCCAGTCGGTGCCTGGCGGTGACCAGTTCTCCGGTTGTGTTTATGAGATTGTCCAGTATCTCGGTTTTTACACGGACCGTCTTCCACGATTCCACCTGGCCGTCCCGGATTACCGCTTCACCCGAAACCCTGACAGCGTCTTTCAGCTCCTGCTGGACAACGGAAAGGGATTCAGCCTCCGAACCGGCTGCGGGCGAAACTCCGTTCGCCTCCTGCCCCGGTTTGTACCCCTTGAGCCTTTCGACCAGGTCCGATATGTCCAGGGAACCGGTCCCGCCGTTCTCCACGTCGACGACCATATCGGAAAGCCGGTCGACTCCTTCCAGCAGGAGATCGGCGATGGCTGCCGCGAAAGCGTATTCGCCCCTGCGGACTCCGTCCATCAGGTCTTCCATCGCATGGGCAAGCTCGGCAATGTCATCGTATCCCATCGAGGCGCCCATCCCCTTGACCGAATGGGCGGAGCGGAAAAGGGAGTCGATTTTTTCCCTGTTGGCCGGATCTTTCTCCAGGACGGAAAGGCATTCATTCATGCCGCCGAGATGTTCCTTTGTCTCCGCGACGAATAGATCCCTGTATTGGGACATGTCCATTCGTTAATCACCCGTTCTGCGAATTCGACCCGTTTTCAGAAATTGTTCATATCTTTTTCGAGTTTATCCAGGAGGCTTTCCGGTTCAATCAGTTTTATGGCCGCAGTATCGAGCATCAGCTGTTTTTCCGCCGTGCAATCGCTGTCGGTCACGGGTTCCACGGGGAAGTCGCCCGACGCGATATCGATTGCGCCGTCCGCCAGCAGGGCCAGATTGACGTCTTTTCCGCCAATGACAAGTATTTCGCGCCTCCCTCCGGATGGCGCGCTCCCGCGCATCAGGGCAAGGTCGAGGACCGGAACGGGCCTGTTATGTACATTGACAATGCCCAGGTAATAAACCGGTGCTTTCGGCAGCGGATAGACTGTCGGCAGCTCCATTATTTCCGCCGTACACCCGAACGCCAGGGCATATTTTTCACCCCCGATCCCGAAAATCAGGTACCGCTGTTCATTCATGACTGATGCGCTTCTCCGGTTGTAATTTTGAATCGTTCCACGCTTTGCATGAGCTTTTCGGAAAGCCCGGCAAGCTCCTGGGCGGCCCGCGCCATTTCCTTCATCGCCGCCATCTGCTCTTCCGTGGCGCTTGAAACTTCCTCTGTCGCCGAAGCGTTGTCCTGGGCCATCTTCGCGAACTCATCGACCGCCCGGACCATTTTGCCCGTATCGTCCGTCTGTACCTGGGACAGATCGGCAATGCTGTTGGTCTTACGCTCGGTTTCAAGGACGGTCTGGATAATTTCCCGGAAGGAAGCCGCGGTCGTGTCTATTTTCTTTCTTCCCTCGCCGACATGATTCGAGCTTTCCATGATGGAGTCCTGCACCAGCCGGCTTTCCTCCCTGATCGAATGTATCAGCTCGATGATATCTTCGGCGGATTTCCCGGTGCCGTCGGCGAGCTTGCGCACCTCATCGGCGACCACAGCGAAACCTTTTCCGTATTCTCCCGCCCGCGCCGCCTCTATGGACGCGTTCAGGGCGAGCATGTTCGTCTGTCGGGCTATGTCGCCGATGAAATCGGCTATTTTTCCCACACGCTGCAGTTTCGCATTAAACTCGATGAACTGGCGCCCCGCGGCTTCGACATTTTCAAGTATGTTTTTCATCCGCTCCAGGGAATCGCCGGCATGCTCCCCCCCAAGCTGGGCGGTCCGGCTTGTTTCCCTGGCGGCCGAGGATGCTTCCCTGGCCCTTTTGGCGACAAGTTCGATTGATATTGCCATATCATGGATGATTTTGGCACTGTTGCCCGCCATCTCGGCCTGTTTTTCGGTCCCGCGGTATATCTGCTCCATCGCCCTCGCCACCTCCACCCCGGTTCCGTTTATTTCCTGCGAGGAATAAGATAGTGTTTTCGCCGAGACCGACACTTTTTCGGCGATTTCCCTGATTTGCATGACCAGTTCCCGCAGGTTGCCCACCATCAGGCTCAGGGAGCTCCCGATGTCGTACGTTTCATCGGGGAAACGCGACGCGCCGATGGTGACGTTCCGGGTCAGGTCCCCGCGGCTTATGATTTCGGCGGCTTGCGTGAGGCGAGAAATGTTCCTGGTAAAGGTCCTCGTGAAAATCCATCCCAGGATCAGGCCGATGGTGAGGGCCACCACGTAGGTAAGGACCTTCGTTGCCTCCTCCGAATACCCCAGAAGCCTGACCCCCTCCGGAGAAAAGGCTACGGTAGCGACGACCAGCATGAAGCCGATAATGAACTTGTAACCGATTTGAACTCTCATTCATTTCTCCTTCTCGGAAGGGAATCTGAAAAGACTACCGAAAGCATTTCAGGCAAAATGATTGAAGCCTCTTTTCGAAATCATGTAATCAGCGCCGTTCCCGGCGGTTATTGACAGCCCCCCGCCAGCGGTAATCCTGCCGATGGCGGTCACGGGAGTACCGAGGCGTTCAAACAAGCCGGAAACCTCGCCTTCCCGGCTGGGGGGGACCGTAAACAGGAGTTCGTAGTCCTCCCCGCCGGTCAGGGCGAGAGAAACGGATTCATCGGACAGGGGGCTGCATTTTTCGAGGAAAAAGGACGACAGGGGAATTTTATCCAGCTCCAGCCCGGCGCCGACATCGGAACACTGCAGGATGTGTTCCAGGTCGGCAAGCAGGCCATCGCTTATATCTATCATGGCGGAAGGAATCCCAGCCCGGGCCAGCGCAAGTCCTTCAGCCACCCTCGGCCGGGGGTCCAGGTGCCGTTGCGCGGCCGTCCCCCCGCGCTCCCCCCTTTTCAGCATCTCAAGACCCAGGGCCGAATCTCCCACAGTTCCGGTGACGAATATGGTGTCACCCTCCACGGCGCCCGAACGCCGGATTATCGTTCCGGGGAGCTGTTCTCCGAAAACGGAGACCGAAATGACCAGACCGGATTTCGATGAGCAGGTGTCACCCCCGATTAGGGAAACTCCGAACTCGTCGGCCCTGTCCAGCATGCCGCGAATGAAGTCATCGAGGAATTCTACTGATATGGTGGAAGGAATTGCCATGGAGAGGAGGAAATGGCGGGGCTCACCCCCCATGGCCGCGATATCTGAAAGGTTGACCGACAGCGACTTTCTGCCCAGAGAGTACGGGCCGGTCAGGGAGAGGTCAAAATGCACGCCCTCCAGCAGCATGTCGGTTGTGCTGAGCATCAGGCACCCGGCAGACGGGACCGTAACGGCCGCATCGTCGCCGATGCCGGTTTCCACGCCGGTCCCGGGCCTTACCCGGTCGGCGATGCGGGCAATCAGCCCGAATTCACCGAGTTCTCTGACATTCACCCCTTGGCTCCGGCGGCATAACCCTTGGGAGGCGCGATTACACGCCGCGGAGTAGCCTTGCTCCTGGAAGGCTCCTGTTTAACGCCGCTCGGCGGAACAGGTGGAAATTTTTCCAGGGCGGCTTTCAGTACATCGTCGATGCTCTCGGCGATGACGACCTGGACCTTCTTCAGGATATGCCTGGGAATCTCCTCCAGGTCCTTTTCGTTCTGTTTTGGGATTACCACGGTGGTAATGCCGACCCTGATCGCAGCCAGCATCTTTTCCTTGAGCCCCCCGATGGGAAGGACCTTTCCCCTGAGGGTAATCTCGCCGGTCATGGCAACGTCCCTTTTCACCTGGACCTTGGTCAGGGCGGATACGAGGGCCGTGGCCATGGTGATTCCCGCCGAGGGACCGTCCTTGGGAATGGCGCCCGCCGGGACATGGACGTGGATGTCCAGATTCGCATAGAAGTCCTCGGGCAGGTGGAACTCACCGGTTTTCGAGCGGATATACGAAAGCGCCGCCTGGGCCGATTCCTTCATGACGTCGCCCAGCTGGCCGGTCAATGTCAGCCCGCCTTTTCCTTTCATGACGGTGGCCTCGACAAACAGGACCTCGCCCCCGACCGGAGTCCATGCCAGCCCGGTGGCTACCCCCGTTTCGTTCTTTTCCATCTCCGCTTCGCGCAGGAATTTGGGCGGTCCGAGATACCTTGCCACCGATGTGGCGTTTATCACGTAATGTTTTTTCTTGCCCTCGGCGACCTTCCGCGCAACCTTGCGGCAAATCGAGCCTATCTCTCTCTCCAGGTTGCGCAGGCCCGCTTCCCGTGTATATTTGCCGATGATGCCCCTGATCGCCTCATCGGAAAAAGTGATGGTCTTGCCGGTAATGCCGTTTTCCCTGATCTGCCTCGGGATAAGGTACCGCTTGGCTATCTGGAGCTTTTCCTCTTCCGTGTAGCCGGAGAGGTTTATTACTTCCATCCTGTCGCGCAGTGCACTTGGAACCGGGTCAATCTGGTTCGCGGTCGCGATGAACATGACATTATTGAGATTGAACGGCAGGTTAATATAATGATCGGAGAACGCGTGGTTCTGTTCCGGATCCAGCGCTTCGAGAAGAGCCGCGGAAGGGTCGCCACGGAAATCGGCGCCGATCTTGTCGATCTCATCCAGCATGAATACCGGGTTATTGGTGCCGGCCTGCTTCAGCCCCTGGATAATACGGCCCGGCAGGGCTCCCACATAGGTCCTGCGGTGCCCCCTGATTTCCGCTTCGTCCCGCACCCCGCCAAGCGAGATGCGCACGAATTTCCTGCCCATGGCCCTGGCAATGGACTTGCCCAGAGATGTCTTGCCGACCCCCGGAGGGCCGACGAAGCAGAGTATGGGACCTTTCATCTTCTTTTTCAGCTTGCGCACCGCCAGGAACTCCAGGATGCGCTCCTTTATCTTTTCCAGGTAGTAATGGTCTTCATCGAGGATTTCCCTGGCCTTTTTTATGTCGAGGGAGTCTTTTGTGGATTTGCTCCAGGGAAGCTCCACCATCCAGTCAAGGTAAGTCCGCAGCATATTTGCTTCCGCCGCGTCGGGATGCATCTGCTCCAGGCGGCCGAGCTGTTTCAGTGCCTCTTTCTCGACCGGAGCGGGCATCTTGGCTTCCTCGATCGACTTCCTCAGCTCCGCCATTTCCTCGCTGCGTGAATCCGTTTCGCCCAGCTCCTGCTGAATGGCCCGCAGCTGCTCGCGGAGGAAATATTCGCGCTGGGTCTTGCCCATTTCCTCCTTGGCGGCGGACTGAATCCTCGCCTGCATGGCAAGAAGCTCGTATTCCTTGCTCAGGTACTCGTTGACCTTGCTCAGGCGCTCCACCGGGTCAAGCGTTTCGAGTAGACGCTGGGCCTCTTCCACCTTGAGCCCGATATTGCTTGCGATTAGGTCGGCAAGGCTGCCAGGATCCTGCATATTTTCCACAATTACCGTAACTTCCGAAGAGACTACCTTTCCCATGGAAATGATTTTCGACAGCTGTTCCTTAACCGTGCGCATGAGAGCTTCGGTTTCAAGGGTGTTTTCCGCTGCCGCCACTTCGACGATCCGATCGATGCGCACCGAAAAGAAAGGTTTGGTTTCGACAAACTCGCTGATACGCCCTTTCGCCAGTCCCTGAACCAGTATCTTGACCCTGCCGTCCGGAAGCTTCAGCATGCGCATGATCATTGCCACGGTGCCCACGCTGTATATGGATTCCGGGGCAGGTTCCTCATCCGCCATGTCCTTCTGAGTGGCGAGAAAAATCAGCCTGTCCTTGGACAGCGCCCAGTCTACGGCGCTTATGGAGATTTCTCTCCCGACAAAAAGCGGTATTATCATATAGGGATAGACGACCACATCCCTCACAGGAAGCAAAGGCAGTACCTCAGGTATCTTCAGCTCTTCCTTTTCCTGATTGTTTTCCATTTCTCTCTCCTTATTCAATCGGTATATTTTTGATCATCGCCCCGGTTTCGGCAATCTTGGGGAATATGACGAAAAGTATCCCCTTCTCGTATCGCGCCGTCACCCTTGAATCATCAACAGCGGGCGGAATTTCCACGGTCCGGCAGAATCGCCCGAACGAGCGCTCCAGACAGATGTAGCGAACCTTCGTTCCTTTTTCCTCCTCCTTTTTGAAACCCTCCACAATAAGCATGTTCCGGAAATAGCCCACACTCAGGTCCTTAGCGCAAAAACCGGGCAACTCGATTTCCACGATGAATTCATCGGCCGTTTCATAACAATCTACCGGGGGGGAAATTTCCGGCTCTCCGGCCACACCCTTTTTTTCAAGACTGAGAAGCCTTTCAAACAACTCTTCCATCTGCCGCTGGAATGCGCTCAGCAAATCCGGCAGATCTTTCGGAACTATGGCCATTTCTCCTACCTTCAGAGCATGCGGGTATATTATTTCCTGTTTATAAGTTCAATCTACAGTTATTAATCATTCCTTGAGCTAAAGTCAAGTCCGCGAAGATACGGCAAATACCCGAAAAGCCCTCTCACTAAGCTGTCAATGTATGTCATATGAGCCAAGCCGTCAACTCAAATCAGACCATATGGTTACTATAACATTTTCCGGCAGAAAATATACAAATTACGGACCCGCGGATTCTTTTTCGCGGCGATTTGCTCCAATTGCCCCTCTGTGGGAATAAATAGTCCCAGAATAATGATTATAACAGCCTTTAGTGCCCATGATCGGCCCCGTTTCCTTCAAAAACAGGATAAAATTTGTATTTCCTGACTAACATGTGTATAATTCGCCACTCAAAAAACGTAAACGAGGATCACAATGAAAAGATATATGCCAATATTAATGCTGCTTTTCATTTCCGCTTTTTTCACATGCGGATTTGACTGGTCTTTCGGCCTTCTGAAGGACAAGTGCTCACAGGCAAAAAAGATAGTGGGGGGATGGTCGACCCTGAAAGACGAAGCGAAGCGCAAGATGGAAGAAAAGCAGGTACTCGCCTTGTGCCCGTCCGGGGCGGCGGGGCATTATGTCAAGGCCCTTCAACTGGAAAGAGAAGGAAATCTGGACAGGGCAATTGACGAATACCAGGAAAGCCTGAAAGAGGACCCCCGTTTTCCCGTAGCCGAGGGGAATCTGGGCCTGGCTTACCTGAAAAAGGGCCGGCAGGAGGATGCCGCCCCGGCTCTTGCCAGGGCGCTGGAAGATGTGAAAGACCCCCGTTACCATAAGGCTCTCGGCGAGATTTTCATGGGCAGGAAATTCTATTCGCTCGCCTTGTTCCATTACACTGAAGCCCTTAAATCAATGCCTGGCGATGCATCCATTCATATCGGACTCGCCGAAATTTACACCGAGCAGAAGCGTCCGGCCAAGGCCGAGGAAGAATACAGGCAGGCTATTGCTCTGCAGTCCGACAACGAAAATGCACGCATCGGACTGGCGAAACTCTTTCTGAAAACCGACCAGCCTGACAGGGCCATCGATGAGCTGAAAAAAGCCCAGGCCATCAATCCCCAGAGCGGGGACGTTCATTTCCTGCTCGGTGAAGCTTATGAGAAAAAGGGTGATTTGAAGACCGCCGAGTCCGAATACAAGCTTGCGGGAGTCAACCGCTCCGTGGAGCTCATGTCCCAGCTGCGCAAGGGAAGCGACTACATGAAGGCCGGAGATTACGAGAAGGCGGCAACGGAACTGCGTACGGCGCTCAAGGACAAGCCGAAAGAGGAGGAAACCCTCAGGAAGCTGGGCGACGCTTACATGGCGGCCGGGCGGGACGATGAAGCCATCGCCGCCTACAAGGAAGCGCTGCGCCTCAAAGACAATAACGGCGAAGTCCACTACAATCTCGGCGTCCTCTACGAAAAGAAAGGGCTTTACGACGAAGCAATCGTCGAATACCGGGAAGCCGTCAAGTATTCCAGCGAAAACGCGCCCATTCGCCAGCGACTGGCCGAGATATATACCATGCGCGGCAGTTTTCCCCAGGCAATCGAACAATACAGGGAACTGATCAGGGCAAAAAGCGACGTACCCATCTACCACCTCAAACTGGCCAGGATATATGCGAACTCGAAAAATTTTCAGGATGCCGTAAGTGAATACCGGGAAACCTTGAAACTTGACCCGAATCATCTTGAGGCCCACAAGGAACTTGCGAACCTGTACAGAAAGAACCTCATGGATGACGAAGCCGAAGAGCAATACAAGGAAGTCATCCGTCTGAAAAAAGATGATACCGAGGCAAGAAATTCACTTGTGGCCATATACGTCAAAAAAAAGAAGTACGATGAAATCATTTCCCTTCTCAAGGAAAACGCCCAGATTTCCCCCAATGATCCCAACAGCCATTACAAGCTCGGGCTGATTTACGAATTCAAGAAAGATTACGAGTCGGCGAAAACCGAATACAAAAAGGCCATTGAACTGAAAAGCGACCACGCCAAGGCACTTAACGCGCTGGGCCGCGTTTACCTGAAAACCGGAAATTTCACCGAGGCCAAAGATACGCTTGAGTCCGCCAAGAAGGCTGATCCGGGACTTGAGGAAACGTCGGTTCTGCTGGGGAATATTAAAGATGAATTATCGCCGGAGCCGCAGGTTTATACGAAAAAACACCACGGCAGGCATGTGAAGGGAAAAAACGGCAGAAAGTCCCGGAAGTCCGAAAAAACATCTGAAAAGTCGGGGAAAGGGAAAAAATCCACGAAAGCAAAAAAAACCGGGGGACAAGGCAAGAAAAAAGGGTCTAAAAAGAAAAAAGGTTAACGGCTTACTGGAAACCACAAAAAAGAAAGGCCGGGTATTTGGCAACCCGGCCTTTCTTTTTTTTCGCCCAATTCAATTTTTTATGGCTAAGAGCTTATACTTTCCTTTTCAGGAAGGATCTTCATCCAGTGACGCGATGAGAACTCTTGCCATCCCCCTCCCGAGGAATCCAAGTTTCTTGGCCGCCGCCCTTGAAAGGTCAATGTTTTCCACATGTCTTTTCCGGCAGCGGTCGTTTATTTCTACAACCACTTCGTTTTTGTTGTCAAGATTAACTATCTTGACCTTAGTGCCAAAGGGCAGGCTGGGATGCGCCGCGGTCAGTTTTTCCGGGTTGTAGCGCTGTCCCGATTGCGTTCTCCTGCCTTTGTACTTCTTGGCGTAATAGGTTGCTACCCCTTTTACGCCGGGGGCCTTTTTTGCTTCGGGTGTTTCAAGGCCGCCCTGTCCCTTATTGTCATCTTTGACCAATTCTTCTGCTTGCAAGGGAAGTGTCTGGATCAGAAGCAGCATCTGGCAAACAAAAAAGAACATCGCCAGGATGCCGCATCTTTTCAACGATGCCATCGGCACCTCCTTCTTGGGCGAGTCGAGAGAATACAATAAAAATATTCAATTGTCAAACTTTTGCGGCAAACACCTCCTCTAGCATTCTGTATCTTATTGATTTATTTGTATAATTTTGCAAAGTTGAAATTTCGGACGATAAATTATATATTTTATTTAATAAATAAATTATTATTCGATTCCGGAATCAGTCCTTTGGTCTCTGCCCTTGCCAGAAGCGCCTCCAAAGCGGATTTGCCTTCATGCCCCAGGTCAAGGGAATAATCATTCACATAAAGCTTGATATGGGCGGCGCACACTTCGTCACTCATTTCCTGCGAATGCCTGCGTATGAAACGGTTCACCTCGTCTGGATTTTTATTGGCAAACAGAATACTGTCATGCAGCATTTGCTCGATATGACACAGGGACTCCGTCCCGAGGGAACGCCTCGCGACCACGCAACCGAGCGGTATCGGGTTGCCGGTCTCCTTTTCCCACCAGTCGCCCAGGTCCGCCACCTTGTGTAACCCGTAAGACGCATAAGTAAATCGTGATTCGTGAATTATTACACCGGCATCAACCGTCCCTTTTTCCACGGCGTCCATAATCAGGTGAAAAGGCATGAAAACCTCCTCCCCGCACCCGGAATTCCACAGGCGAAAAAGCAGGGCTGCGGTCGTATAACGCCCGGGGAGGGCAACCTTCTTTCCCTTCAGACCTGCCATGTCCGAAAAGTCCCGCGCCACCACCAGCGGACCGCAGCCTTTTCCCAGGGCTCCGCCGGCCCGCAGGACGCAATACTCGTCGCGGATAAATCCGAGGGCATGGCAGGAAACCTTGCTTACATCGAGCACGCATTCCAGTGCAAGCCTGTTGAGGGTCTCGACATCTTCAAGACGTTCCATGAAACTCAGGCCGGCCCGGTCGATGCGGCCATGTGCGAGAGCGTAAAATATGTGGGTGTCGTTGGGACAGGGTGAAAACCCGAGTGTCAGTGTCTGCATTATGTGATACTTCTCCCTTCCAGGGGATTTCAACGGTCCCCGGATAAAAAACGGACCTACAACTCCTCGACGAATGCGCGGATAAACCGCTGGGCGTTAGTCACCGCACCGGCTATATCCCATCGTGACAGGTCCCTGTCTTCGACCATGTTGCTTATGCCTCGGATCTCCAGGCAGTCGAGCCCGTGCACGAGGGCCACATGGGCCGCGGCAGCCCCTTCCATGCTTTCGCACAATGCACCGAAACGCCGCGACAGATCAGCGCCCCTTGCGGCAGTCCCGCTGCAGGTGGACACCGTGACGAACTTGCCCACCCGAAGCGGAACGCCCAGAGTTTCCGCTAACGCAACGGCTTTTTCCGTCATTGAAGGAGAAAGCGGAATTTCGTTGAAATACCGCTCGCCTTTTGCCACGGCCAGCGGGAACCCCATGTATTCGAGTGACTGCCAGCCGGAAGGCGTAAGCACACCCTCATCGCCGTATATTTCCGAGCTTGCCGCGGCAATATCTCCAACCGAAAGGCCGGATGCGGTGTAGGCGCCTGCGCATCCGGTGCTGATGAGAATATCCGGTGAGAATTCACGGACCAGTGCCGCTGAATTCACCGCGGCATTCACCTTGCCCAGGCCGGTTTCAGCAAAATACACTTTTTTCCCCCGGGAATTCCACTCATGGAGTGCGGGCATCCCCTTAAAACTTATCTTTGCCGCCCCCGTGTCCCGGACCAGTAGGGAAAGTTCCACGTTGACGGCGGCCGTGACGATTATTGTCCTCACTTTTCGGTTATACTTCATATTCAATCGCTATTTTGAGATTTTTTTTATAAATGATCTTCCATCAGGATCCGGAAACGTACCGCAGTTCATATGCAACCGAACGTTAATACTTCAATTACGGAAATGATATCACAGCAATCGCGGAATCCACAATCGTCCATTTATTCAACAGGGTCATCCAGCCGCAAGATTCCTGTTTCCCCTTTGATTTTCTATTTGCCGATAAACTTTTTTCTGCTAGTATTTATGCCAATCTGACCCATGGATTATTCTATATCAATATGCGGAAAATTCATTATCTCAACATAGTGTTGGCATTCCTGGGCTGCATCATCCTCGCCAAAGTTGCCTCTGACATCGTTTCATACCGCCTGTCACATACTTTTCGCGCCCCGGAAAGAAAAACCGTCTCCTCGGCCGTCCAATCGGAAACAGATGTCATTACCTCTTTTTCTCCGATCCTTGAAAAGGGATTTTTCGGCAAAGCCGCGCAGGGAAAGCTTTCAACCATTGAAGTAAGCGCCGGTCCCGGAAAGCAGGCCGACTCTCCGGGCGACCTTGTGCTTTTGGGAACCGCCACCGGTTCTTTTCGTGAAACTTTCGCCCTGGTTCAGAAGTCAAGCACCCATGAGGAAAGGGTCTTCAGGCTTGGAGAGAAGGTTTTTGAACTGGGGCAGCTTGTGGCGGTCAGTAAGGAATCCGTGGAAATCCTGGCCGGAGGAAGACGTGTAAAGATCCAGACGCCGACATCCCCGGCACAGGAAGCGGGAAAGGACAAAAACCCCGCGGGAGCGGCTTCCGGCGGATTTACCCCGCAGGTTACCGCGCCGGGCAGTTACCTGATTGACCAGAGGGCGCTGAATTCGGCCTTGGACAATATCGGCCAGGCAATGACCGACGCCAGGCTCCTGCCAAGCATGAAGGAAGGTAAAGTCGAAGGTTTCAGGGTTTCCGAAGTGAAACCCGCCGGTATTTTCGGCATGGTCGGCATAAAAAACGGCGACACCCTGGTGAGCATCAACGATTTCAGGATCGACTCACCGGAAAAAGCAATCCAGGCCCTCGCTTCCCTGAAGGGACAAAGCAGGATCAAGCTCGACCTGGAGAGGGACGGACAGCCGACCACGCTCAATTATGATATCAGATAAAGGCGGGCGCAAGACCCGGGGCAAAAGCCGCAAATTTTCCGCCCGGTCCCGGCCGGTCAGCCTTGGCCCCTCGTCACAGGCCCATTTTGGAGGGTACCCTTGAACAAAAAAATTACAACCGCTATCGGGGCTTTTTTTCTGCTCTGTTTTCTCTTTACGCCGTGCCACGCGTTGACCAAGGGTGTCGTGCTGAATTTCAGCGACGTCGACATCTCCACGATGGTGAAATTCATCAGCGAGCTGACCGGCAGGAATTTCATTATGGATGACCGGGTAAAAGGGAGGATATCCGTTTATTCCCCGTCGAAAATTTCCCCGGAAGAGGCGTTCAACGTCTTCACATCGGTGCTCGAACTTAAGGGATTCACCGTCGTTCAGGCCGGCAGGGTCAACAAGATCGTGCCCACATCGGCGGCCAAGCAGTCGGGCATGAAAATACTGACCGGCGGAGAAAAGGGGCCTGTGAACGACGCCTATGTGGCCAGGGTCATTCCGCTTGAGAATATCGCCGCCCAGGATGCGGTGACTTTCCTCCAGCCTGTCGTTTCCAAAGACGGCTACATTGCGTCCACAAGTTCGGCCAATATTCTTCTGGTGGTCGATTCCGATCTAAACGTACAGAAAATACTGGGAATACTCAAGATAGTGGATACAAGCCAGAAGCGCGAAGGGGCGGAACTGGTCTTCCTGAAATACGCCACCTCCGATAATGTCGCGAATGTGATCCGCGAATGGATGGGCATCAAGGACAAAGGCTCCAGGACCGCGGGACAGTCGGTGAGCGTTGCCTCGGGAGGGCTGATCGTGCCCGATTCCCGGCTGAACGCGTTGATAATCTTCGGCAGCGACAGGGACAAGGAAGACATCAAAAGGCTGATCTCAATGGTCGATGTCCCCTCCCCCACTTCCAGCAGCAAGATCAATGTCTATTACCTGGAAAACGCCGACGCCACGGAAGCGGCCAAGGTGCTCGAAGGGGTAGTAAAGGAGTCGACCGCCGCGCCTGCCCAAACCGGCGCCCAGGTGGGGGCGGTGGCGCAGCAGTCGGCTTTTGAGGGCAGCAAAATACTGATCACGCCGGACAAGGCCACCAATTCACTGGTCATACTCGCTTCTCCGGCGGACTACCAGAACCTCCTCCAGGTCATCCGCAAGCTGGACAAGCGCCGCCGCCAGGTCTTCGTGGAAGCCGTGATCGCCGAGGTATCCCTGGACAAGCTCAAGGATCTGGGTACCCAGTTGGCCGTTTCCAGCGGGTGGTCCGGCAACACTTCCGGAGCGGCGGTATTCGATCCTTTCAATTTCCTTTCCGCCGCGACTCCCCAGCAGGCGGCTATTGTCAACGTGCTGAAAACGCTCGGCGGCAATACGCAGATCGGCGCGAATTTCAACGCGTTGCTGACCAGCAACGCCGTAAATGTCCTCTCCACACCGACCATAATGACCTCGGACAACAAGGAGGCCGAAATTTTCGTCGGCCAGAATGTCCCGCTTGTCACCCAGAGCAATCTCACGTCAACCGGACTTGCACAGCAGTCCATAGAGAGAAAAGATGTTGGTATCGACCTGAAAATTACCCCGCAGATTACCGAGGGTGACTATTTGAAGCTCGATATTTATCAGGAGATATCCAGGGTCACAGCCAACAAAGGCCAGGCGACAGATCTGGTTACCGACAAGCGGTCCGCCAAAACCTCAGTGGTTGTAAGAGACAAGGACACCGTGGTGATCGGCGGGTTGATACAGGATGAAGATACGGAGATAGTCAACAAGATCCCGATACTCGGAGATATCCCCCTGATTGGATGGCTCTTCAAGACCAAATCAACGGAGAGAAACAAGACAAATCTGATGATTCTGCTTACGCCGAGAATCATCAAGTCCGCCGATGATATGGCGCAGGTCACCGATAAACACAAGAACAAATTCGAGACCGCGGTGAAAAGCGAAAAACCTTTTAATCTAGACAAGGAGCTGAAGCCGACCAAATGACGGAAACCGAAAGGATAAAAACCGTAGCCTCCCGTCTCGGCCTGCCCTTTCAGGAGGAAGTCGGCGATTCCCAGGTTGATCCCGCTCTCCTGGCGCGTCTGCCGCTTGCATTCGTCCGCAGCCACAAGATCCTGCCCCTGCGCGAGGCCGATGGAAAGCTGATCGTCGCGACCGGAGACCCCGCCGACCTGCTGGCTCTCGATGAACTGCAGGGGGTGTTCGGAATGCCGGTACAGGCGGTGGCGACCCCCGCCCAGGCGGTGCTGGAAGCCATCAACCGCCTGTATTCGAGGCTGTCGGGCTCGGCCCAGGACGTCGTCGAGGAACTGGAAGGCGAAGACCTCTCAACCATCGCCACCGAATTCAACGAGCCGCGTGACCTTCTCGACCTGACGGAAGAAGCGCCTGTAATTCGCCTGCTGAACTCCATCCTGTTCCAGGCGGTCAAGGAACGGGCCAGCGATATCCACATAGAACCGTACGAACGGGACATGGAGGTGCGGTTCAGGATAGACGGAATCCTTTACAAGAAGCTCGCGCCGCCGAAAATCGTCCAGGATGCCCTGATATCCAGGGTTAAAATCATGTCGGGCCTCAACATCGCCGAAAAAAGGCTTCCCCAGGACGGCCGCATACGGGTCATAGTCGCCGGCCGGGACGTGGACATAAGGGTCTCCATCGTTCCCACCTTCTTTGGCGAAAGGGTAGTTCTCAGGCTCCTGGACAAGCAGAAGGGGATTCTTTCCCTTGAAGACATCGGCCTTTCCCGGACAGGCGTTTCGATAATGGAAAGGCTCCTGTCCCGCAGCAACGGTATCATTCTCGTCACCGGACCGACCGGGAGCGGCAAGTCCACTACTTTATACGCCGCGCTCAACCGGCTCAATTCCACGGAAAAGAACATAATCACCATCGAGGACCCCATCGAGTACCAGCTTAAGGGCGTCGGGCAGATACAGGTCAATCCGAAAATTGATCTGACCTTCGCCAACGGGCTCCGTTCGATACTCCGCCAGGACCCGGATATCATAATGGTCGGCGAGATACGGGATGTGGAAACGGCTGAAATTGCCATCCAGGCTAGCCTCACGGGTCATCTTGTGCTGTCCACCCTGCATACCAACGATTCGGCGACCGCCATTGCCAGACTGATCGACATGGGCATCGAGCCCTTCATGGTCGCGTCGTCCCTTTCGGCAGTGCTCGCCCAGCGCCTGGTAAGGCTGATCTGTCCGCACTGCAAGGAAGAATACTCTCCCGAACGGCAATATCCTGGAATCGAACTGCCGCCCAGGCTTTACCGCGGCAAGGGGTGCGACAAATGCTTCGGCCTCGGGACGATGGGGCGCACCATTATCCACGAACTGCTGCTTGTGGACGCCGACATATGTTCGATGATCATCAGGAGGGAACCAGCGGGTGTGATCAAGGAGCACGCCGTCTCCAGAGGAATGAATACCCTGCGCGAAGACGGACTGCAAAAAGCGGCCGCCGGAATCACGAGCATCGAGGAGGTGCTCAGGGTCACCCAGGAGGACTATGCCGACCTTCCGTTATAGCGCATACAGGGCGGAGGGGGGACCGGTCTCGGGGACCATCGAAGCGGACAATGCCAGGGAAGCCGGGATCCGCCTGAAAAAAGAAGGTCTCTATCCGCGAAGTCTCGCCGCCGCTGAGGAAACGGGGCCCGCCGGCGCGTCTCGCCTGTTCCGGCGCCGCGCGGGGCTTTCCGAAATCGCCCTTATGACCAGGCGTCTTGCAACCCTCGTAGGTTCGTCCGTCCCCGTCTTCGAGGCCATATCCACCCTGTACGAACAGGAGCAGCCCGGAGAGCTGAAGAAAGTCCTCGGGCGGGTCCGCGACAGGTTGGCCGAAGGGTCGAACCTGGCGAAAGCCCTTGGGGGAGAGCCGAAAATCTTCAGCGAAAGCTATACGAGCATGGTTGCGGCGGGAGAGGCCAGCGGGGCGCTTGAAATCATTCTCGACAGGCTGGCGGATTTCCTGGAAGACCAGCAGGAGGTCAGAAGCCGGGTCGTCACTGCCCTTGCATACCCGGTGCTCATGGTTATTGTCGGCACGGCGGTCATGATGTTTCTCCTGGCCTTCGTCGTACCCAAAATAACGGTGATTTTCGAGCAGAACAAGGCCGCGCTTCCCCTTATTACCGTTATTCTCATAAAGACCAGCAACCTGGTCCGAAACGGCTGGTGGGCACTGCTGCTGCTGGGGACGGCCGCCGTTTTCGGCTGCAAGAAGGCCCTGAAGCGGGAGCACATCCGTTTAAAACGAGACGAAATTCTGCTCAGACTGCCCCTGGTCGGAGTTCTTCTCCAGAGGTTGATCCTGTCACGCTTCGCCAAGGTGCTCGGCCTTCTCCTCGGTAGCGGAGTGCCCATCATCAGGGCGATGGAGATAACCGGAGAAGTGGCTGTAAACAGGAAGTACAGGGAGTTTTTCAGGACCGCCAGGGAAGAGCTTGTCGAAGGCGGAAGCCTTTCCTCTTCTCTCCGGTCAAGCGACCTCTTTCCTCCGCTCCTGGTACACATGGTATCGGTCGGCGAAAAAGGGGGAAAACTGGAGGCAATGCTGCAGAAGGCCGGCAATGCCTACGAAAAGGAGTTCAACACTTCGGTAGCCAGGTTCATGGCGATTCTGGAGCCCCTGCTCGTGCTGGCAATGGGCCTTGCCGTCGGCTTTGTCGTGCTGTCGGTGCTGCTTCCCATATTCCAGATGAACGAACTGATAAAATAGAAAGTCATCGGCAAGATTACACCCGACCAGTCCTTAACCGGTCCTATTCATGAAAAATGGAGGCATCACGGAGGTTTTTTCAAAATGAAAGCACTGTACCGAAGTAACAGCGGTTTCACGCTCATCGAACTGCTGGTCGTCATGAGCATCCTTACCATACTTGCGGTGATGGTCGTTCCCAAGATAATGGGACGGTCCGATGACGCAAAGATAGCGGATGCCAAAATACAGATCAGAAATCTGGAGAGTGGCCTGAAAATGTACAAGCTGGACAACGGAGTTTACCCTTCCACTGATCAGGGGCTCCAGGCCCTCGTTACCAAGCCGTCCGTCGGCCAGATCCCGAAAAATTACCGGGACGGGGGTTACCTTGAATCGAAGACAATCCCGAAAGACCCGTGGAGCAACGACTACATCTATATCTCACCCGGCGAGCACGGAGATTACGACCTTTACTGCTACGGGGCCGACGGCGTCAAGGGAGGAGAAGGCAAGGACGCGGACATCGAGAGCTGGAACATGCGCTGAAGGCGGGCATAAGGCAAAGGGTACGATGTGAGTGGCAAAAGAAAATTCGATTACAGACTGATCCGCAAGGATGCAAGCGGCGGATTTACTCTGGTTGAACTCGTGGTGGTTCTGGTAATTCTGTCCTTTGCCGCCCTGCTGGTATATCCGAAGCTGTCTGTCACCGGCAATGCCGGACTGCGTTCCTCCGCGCGTTCGCTTTCCGCGTCCATCCGTTACCTGGAGGACCTGGCGGTGGCAACCAAAACCGCATACAGGATGAAGATCAGCCTGAACGGTTCGGACATCGAAATTCTGAAAGTCATGCCGGACGGCGGAGAGCAGCCGGCGGACGATGTCCTGCCGGACAGGTCGCTTCTTGCCGACGGAATTACCGTTTCCGATGTCATCACCTCCCGGCTGGGCAAGGTTTCCGAGGGCGAGGTCAGGCTGGATTTCGGTCCACTGGGCCTCGACGGATTTTTCACCATCCACCTCCGCTCGGCGAAAGGACTGTTTTATACAGTCAGGGCCTACCCGCGGAGCGGCAAGGTCAGGGTATTCGAAAATTACAGCGGGGAGCAGGCATGAAAGGTTTTACCCTGCTTGAAGTCGTGATTGCGCTGGCGATCATGACCGGCGTAATCCTTACGGTCATCACCTCGTTCAATTATCATCTTTCCATCGCCGGCAGGGACCGGGAGGAAACCGTCTCACTCCTGCTAGCAAGGGAAAAACTGGAAGAAATAGAGTTGCGGTCGAAAAAGGAAATTCAGACATTCCAGGACGGAACATTCGCGCCGGAGCACCCGGAAATATCATGGAAGGCGGAAATTTCACCAACGGAAGTCGACTTGTTCAAGAAACTCACCCTCACCGTGATGTGGGGGAATGGTAAGAGGACCCTATCCCTTGTCCACTATATCGCGCAATAGGAGCATCCCGGGACCCGGGGGATTCACCCTGCTGGAGGTCCTTGTCGCGCTTCTGCTCCTGGTGATACTCACCGGCGCCCTTTACGGGACCTATTTTGCAATCGTGAAAAGCCGGGACAGGGCAGATTCCGACCTGGAGCCGCTCCGTGACGTTAGGGCGACCCTGGACCTGGTCCGCAGGGAGATCGATTCCGCATATTACAACAAGAACAATAAAAGGTTGCATTTCATCGTCGAGGACAGGGATACCTTCGGCAAGCCTTCGTCGACCCTCGACCTTACGGCCATCACCACGCCACTCGCCGGGACCGTCCCTACTTCCGATGTCGAGGAAGTCCGTTACGAGCCCGCGGAAAAAGACGGTAAACTGCTTCTGAACCGGGAAGAAACGGATGTCTATCTGGAAGCCAAACCTTCCCCGTATCCGCTGATCGATGAAATTCAGGGGTTTCTCGTGGAATGCTATAACGGAAACACCTGGGTAAAAAGCTGGGACACCACCCTGAACAACGGCCTTCCCCAGGCTGTGCGCGTCACCCTGACCATAAGGGAAGGAGACAGGACCTCCGACTTTTCCGTTATCGCCGTTCCGCGGATGAGGGCAACGTGAAAAAAGAAAGCGGGTTTGCCCTGGTGATAACCCTCATTGTCGCCGCTTTGCTGGTGGCGGTGGCAGTCGAGTTCATACATGACATTTACATGGAGAGGTCCCTGAGCCGGAGTTACGCGGATGCCCAGCAGGCGGCCCTACTGGCGGATTCCGGCGTATTCGCGGGAATAAAGCTGCTGCAGGCGAATCTTGCCGATCAGGAATACAGCTCGCTCCTGGACAAGTGGGCGCAGCCGATCGAAATCGAGGACGACAAGGGCAAACTCAGGGTGGAAATAATCGATGAAAGCGGCAAGCTCAACCTTAATTCCATCGTATTTCCCAACGGCACGGTCAACCCGGCTTTTTTTCCCATGGCGCAGAGACTTTTCAGCAGTCTGAAGCTGCCCGTTGACCTTTGCGACGCCGTCGCGGACTGGATGGATACCGATGACGAACCACGTCCGGGCGGGGCGGAGACTTCCTACTACAAGACACTCCCGACTCCGTACATGGCGAAAAACGCGCCGCTCGACACCTTTGACGAGTTGAGGCTGGTGAAGGGATTCGACGAAAAAACGCTGAACACCCTCAGCCCCTTCGTCACAGCCTACAACGACGGCTCCGGGGCCCCGTTCAGCCCGATAAATATCAACACGGCCCCCCGGCAGGTGCTGGCCGCCATCGACGAAAACATGAACGACATGCTTGCCGGGCGTATTCTCGATTATCGAAAAACCACGCCCTTCAAGAGTACCAACGAGGTTTCAAACATCTCCGGACTTGAAACCATAGGCATCGGCCTGCAGGGCAAAATATCGGTAAAAGGGACCGTCTACCGGATTTTTTCACAGGCGACGGTAAACGGGACGACCCGTATAGTAGAGGCGCTGGCGCGGGCGGACGGTTCACAGCCGGCCATCCTTTATTGGAGAGAAATGTAATGGATATAATGATTCTGGAAGTCGGCCCCTGTTCCGCCGGTATCGCCAGGTTTCGGACGAAGGGGAACGTTGTCTCCTTTCTGGGAGCCAATCGGTATCCAGTGGATGAAGAAAACGACCTGGAGCGCCTGTGCGGGAAACTGGCCGACGAATACGGGGAAATCGGCAAAATCGCACTTTCCATTCCTGCCGCCTCCCTGTGCTACAGGGAGGTTGAGCTTCCACTCAGGGACAGGCGCAAGATTCGGGACATTCTCCCCCTTGAACTGAAGGGAGATACGGCCGCGGACACGGAAGAATCACTGTTCGACTCCATCCCCCTTGGGGAAGGCGGATTTCTCGCCGTCTGGGGAATGCGAACGATGATTTCGGAAAGCCTGGAATGCATGGTCGCGGCCGGCCTCGAACCACAGATCATCACATCGGCTCCGCTCCACTGGAAATCCCTGCTTCCCGGGGTTGCCGAACATTGCGTGGCCTTGTCGGACGGTACCGCGGTTTCGGTATACGATCACGGCAGGCTGATATATTTCCGGGCCCTCGGCAAAGGCGAGACGGACCTGGAAATAGAGCGTACCCTTGCGGCTCTTGAATGCTCCAGGGGAATTGAGGTCGAACGTCTTTTTCTCTTCGGCGCTTCCGGCGACGTGGCGGATTCCCGGTCAAGTGCGGCCGGGGAAGGCATTCCCCGTTCCCCGCTCCCGGTGACGGAGGGGCTGGCGGAGTCGTTTGCCGCAAACAGGGCGGCCGCGATCACATGGGCCGGGGCGTGGGCGCTGGCGAATGAGATCGTTTCCGGAAGTCCGGTCAATTTCCGCTACGGGAATCTGGCCTATACCGCAGGATTCGAAAAGACCAAGGCCAGGCTGCGGATATCGGCAATGATTGCCGCCGCGGCACTGATCCTCCTTTTCACCGAAGCAGGGGTACGCTATTCCATGGTTAAGAAGGACCTGGATTCGCTGGACAAATCCATCCGGACCATTTACCGTGAGGTATTTCCGAACCGGGCAAAAGCCGTGGATGAAGTTGCCGAGCTGAAATCGGAAATCAAACGGATGGGAGGGGACGCGGGGACGCAATACCTTCTCAACGCAATGAAAAAGATAGCTGAAATAAAGGGCGATGCCATAAACGGCTTTTACGAGTCCGAATTCGAGGGGAACCAGGTGCGGCTCAAGGGTGACGCAGATTCGTTCCAGGCGGTCAACGATTTCAGGACGCGGGCCGGGTCACTGTTCTCCAACGCCGAAGTCGGCGAAATCAAGTCCAGGCCGGGCGGCGGGGTTTCCTTTACTTTCCGCGGGACGCTTCAGGAGGCAAGCAGATGAAACACCTCGTGCCTGTGCTCGACCGGGTAAAAAACCTCGACAGGAATACCCGGATGCTGCTGGGGGCCGTTACGGCCGTATTGCTTCTGTCCACCATGATTCTGGCGGGCCTCAACGGCAGGATCGCGGTTCTTTCGAGAAAACGCGCCGCGCGCGAATCGGACCTGGTCCAGATGATGACTCTCAAACAGCGTTATCTTTCAGCCAGGATGTTTTCCCAGAGATTCAGCAACCGCCTGGCATCGTCCCGCGCCGACGATTCGCCGGCCAAAGTCATTGATGAAATCGGCATCAAGGGGAAATCATGCCTGATAACACCTCTCAAGGGTGAACAGCGCGGCGGGTTCCAGGAGGATGCCGCCGACGTAAAACTGGAGTCACTCACCGCCAATGAGGCGGTCAACCTCGTTTACCGGCTGGAAAACGGCTCGCGGCCGGTCATAATCAAGAGAGCGCTGTTCAAGACCCGCTTCGACGACCCGTCCCGTCTGGACATGACACTTACAATCGCCCTCCTTAAATCATCTTCCCCGGCCAGGCAATGAAACTGTCCCGTCCCTTCGCGACATCTGCATGCATGGCAGGCGCCTTTTTTGTCCTGGTCATTTTCACCGTTCTTTTCATACCGGCGCGGGAAATAAGGGACGCTCTTGCGCGAGGTTTGGAACAGCAGGGTTATACGCTGCGGACGGCTTACTTCGGCAAAGCGTTTCCCCTCGGGATCAAGGCCCGGAAGCTGGAAATCCTCGATGGGCAGGGAAGCCTGGTAAAGCTTGATGAATTTACGGCCCGCATCGCCATTCTGCCGCTCCTGGCGGGAAAGATCGTCGTCGACTACCATGCCGGGATCGGCAGCGGGACGATCGAAGGTCATTTTTCATACGGTCGGAACAGGGAATTTTCCGCCGAGGCGGACAACATCCGGCTGGAGGATATCCCTTTTTTCCAGACGGTCGCGGATGCGCGGGTAAAAGGCGAGCTGAGTTCGGACATTGAATTCAGGGAGCAGGGCAGCGGATTTAAGGGACAGGCCCGCCTTTCCGTCAAGGGCGCCGTGCTGAACGGGCTGAAAATCAGCGGGATGCCGCTCCCCGACGCATCCTATGAAACAATCCGGGGCATGTACCTGGTAAACGGCGGCAAAGGCACGCTGGAAAGCCTTTCCTTGCAGGGTCGGGGAATATATGTGCGTCTCAGGGGCGATATACCTTTCACGTCCCCGCCCGGGACCGCCCCGATCAACCTGACCCTCGAACTGATGCCCAAACCGACTTTTCTCGAAAACCAGAAGCTGGTTTTTCTGCT
>DASRZQ010000062.1:0-20513 GCA_035686205.1 Geobacteraceae bacterium | reverse complement strand
GACAGTTCGAGTATTTCCCTGGAAGCCTTGCCTTTCGACCAGGAGAGTGCATCGTCGAGCCTCATGCCCCCTTCCATGATCTTTTCCCCGGGGCGCCTTTCCGGGGATTTGGGAAGTACGGTTTCCGCGCCGGTTCCGGTCATGTCCCGCAAAAGGGCGGAAAGCATTTCAATGTGGCGCTCCTCGGCGGCCGCCAGTTCGCGGAACAGCGCCGTTTCATCCCGGCCGGCCAGGGTTTCCTCCATTTTTGAATAAAACATTTTTGTCCCTTCTTCCAGGACCCGGGCCAGGGTTATCAGTTCGCCGACGGTCCGGGCCGCTCCGAACCATTCAATGCCCGCCTCCGGAAAACCTTCCGCAACAAGGCCCTGCCAGGCGTTGATCCCCCCGGCCATGCTGTGGACCTCGCGGAAACCGGCCCTTTCCAGTATGGAGGCGGCCGCGCGGCTGCGGACACCGGCAGTGCAGTAGGTTATGGTGATTTTGCCGTGGTCCAGCTCAGCCGTTCTTTCAGACAACTGCCCGACCGGGATCAGCCTGGCTCCGGGCAGGTGGCCCTTCTCGTATTCCACCGGCTGCCTTACGTCGATAAGGTTATAATCACCGATTTTTTCCCGGTCGATGAATTCCCTGACTTCTTTCGCCGACCAGGTCGAAACCGGCTTGAAATAGTCCATCACACCCATGATGATTTCTCCTTTCGGCAATCACGCGATCTCTCCGTCCGGTTCCTCCAACTCGCCCGATACCTGGAATTTCCGCATGAAACGCCGGTCTATGAAATCCTTGAGCAAAAAGGCGAAACGCCCGTTAAACGCCAAATCCCTTTTCCACAGTATACCGGTTCCGTCTCCCATGTTCATGATAAGCATATAGGCGCCCTGTGGTCGGAAAGCCCGCAATTCGCCACCCTCCAGGGCCGCCATGAGATTGTGGAGAAGGACGGGGTTTTGGCGCACCGCATAAACGCCCACCTTGTCCAGCGGGGCGCCGGCCAGGGAGATGCAGTCGCCGCCGCCGAATATTTCCGGGTGGGCCGGACTTCGCAGGAAAGAATCCACCAGCAGTCCGCGGTCTTTACCCGTTGGAAGCCAGGAATCGGCAAAAATGGAGGAAGGTTTTACTCCGACGGCTATAAAAGCGAAATCGTGCCGGAGGGTATTACCGTCAGATAATTCTATACTGCCGTCGTCCACGGCCCGTGCCCTGGCCGGCTCCAGCAGGCGTATTTTTCTCCTTTCCATGGAACGAAGGGCAAATTCGCGGACTCTTTCCGGAACCTTCCCGAGGATCCTGTCTCCTCCGACCAGCGTTATATCCGCGGCGTGCGGCTTGTTTCGAACCAGCCGCCAAAGGTTTGAGGCTATTTCAACTCCCGCCGGCCCGCCGCCGACAACCGATATTTTCAGGTCGCGATCTTCTATTTCCCTGAGGATTTCCCGGCGTGCCCGATAAAGGTTGATAATGGGCTTGACCGGAACGATCCGTCCTGAAGGCGCTGCAAGCGGTTCCAGGGGGATGCCGCTGCCGGTGTTGAACGAGGCTACATCGTAGATCACGTCACGCCCCGAGACCAGGCGGATGGACCTTTTTCCCGGGTCGATGCACACGGCCTCATCATCCATGAACGACGCCCCCCGGTCTTCCGCCATTTTTCCTATGTGGAAGCGGATCTGGCGGGGCTCGTAAATTCCGGAGAGCATGCCCGGCCCCATCCCTGAATAATAATGGTAGGGGGACGGGCTGATGACCGTCACCCGGTGGCCTCTCCCCGTAAAGTCTCCCAGACGGAGCAGCGCCGTCATGTGCGCATGCCCGCCGCCGACGATGACGAGATGCTTGCCCATTTTCCATCTCCGGAAAGGAATTCCCGCAAACCTCGGTTAATTGCGCAAAATCATCAGGAAATAAGGATGTCTTGTGCTCCGTGCAAATATGAAACGCAATGACACAAGTTTATCATATGGATTAACTATTTTCAGGCCGGTCTGAAAACGTGGGGAACCAGCTACGAGGCGGGTACCGTCCTTCCTTGAGCCCATTGCCTGAGGTAATCGATTTGTTCTTTCATTACGAGGGAAAGGGGGCGGGTGTCGTGCAATTCCTGAAGGATTGCATCCGTGGAGAGGTCATTGCGGGCGGAAAAGACCGTGTAGAGGGCGGATACGATTGACTGCCCGATCTCGGCGCGCTCTTCGGCTGTTTCAATGCAGATAACCGGGCACCACGAGTCTATGAGTATTTCAAGGTCGTTGAATCGGTCCATGTTTTTTCTCACATTTTCGTGGATTTTTTGCGCGGAAAAAACGGATATGCTTCCATAATCCGGGCAAACCGAAATCAAAACATCATTTGCCACGGATGAACACAGATGAACACGAATTAAGTCTTAAATAATCTTGATGTTTTCAAACAATTGTATTCTTTTCACCCGTGTAAATCCGTGTGCATCATTGGCTGACAAATTTCGTGAGATTGTGATTATAAATTCTGTCTGCTGTGCCGTTCATGTGCCTGGGTCAATAGATCATGCAGGCCGCGTCCACCAGCCCCGCCGCCAGCGAGATCACTGCCAGCAGGATGGCCGGCGCCATCATGTTGTGGGCGATATCCTGGCAAAGGTCCCTGAACAGGACCCTAAGGATGAGGAAAACTACTATCTGAACCACGAGAGCGACCAGCGCCCAGACGACCATGTCGATGAACGAGACGCTCGTGGCAATGGCGCTGAAAAGGGGTGCGACAAAGCCGAGAAGCGCGCCGCTGAAGCTTATGGCCGGAGCCGTGTTGCCTTCCATGATCAGGCGAAACTCCGGGTAGGGGGTAACCCGCACATAGATCAGGCAGAAAAGGGCGATCAGCGCGAAAGCCGCGATCAGGTGGGTGGAAAAGCTGCCGAGCCCGGCCAGCGACTGTGCAATGGTTATGGAATCCATATTATGCCTCCTGGAAATAGTGGGGGATGAACCTGCTGTTGTTGGTGGTGATTTCGGAACGGTCTTCGCGAATGCCGATGCCTGCCGGCTCATGGTTGATGATCCACGAGCCGATGACCGGATAGTTGCCGTCAAGGCAGGGAAGGGGAGCATAGCGCTGGTAAATGTAACCCTCATCCCCGTAGGTGCCGGAAGTGCCGATCCATTCTCCATTACGGCGGATCAGGATGTTGCCCCCCTCGCGGGAGAAAATCGGCTTCCTGACATAATCGCCGCCTATGGTACGGTCTTCGAAAGAGGCTTCGAGCAGGTTCGGATGTCCCTCGAACATCTCCCAGAGGACCGGCAGGATTCCCTTGTTGCTGAGGATCATTTTCCAGGCCGGCTCGATCATGCGGAGCGGCGCGCCCGTCAGGTAGGGACCGAATTCCTCGCGCGCCAGCCATTCCCACGGGTAGAGCTTGAACATGGTGCTTATCGGCTCGTTCTCCAGGTCGACGAAAAGTCCCGACGAATGGTCCCAGCCGATCTCTTCCATGAAAATGCGTTTCGTGGTGAATCCTCCCTGGATGGCGGTGTCGCGCAGGTATTCCAGGTTCCCCAGGTCCTCGACGCTGCCGGCGGCGCAGGCGAAATGGAGCGTTCCCCGCCGCGGGAAGGGCCAATCACGCCAGAAGGCGATCAGCTTCTCGTGGATCGAATTGAACTGGTCGGCGTCAGGGAAAAGATCCTGGAGCCAGAACCACTGGACGACGCTTGCCTCCAGGATGGAGGTGGGCGTGTCGGCGTTGTATTCAAGGAGCTTCGGGTCCCCGGTGCCGTCAAAGACCAGGTCGAACCTTCCGTAGAGGGAGGGTTCGTCCGTTTCCCACGAGCGGATGATGTACGGAATGAAATTTTCGGGTATCCGCAGCCGGGAGAACAGGTTTTTCGATATTACGCATTCGACCGCTTCCAGGCAGCGGCGGTGCAGTTCGGCGGACGCAATGTCTATGACGTCTATTTCCCCGGACGAGAAGCGGTAGCAGGCGGACTCGTCCCAGTAGAGCTCATCGTCGATGGTATGGTAGAGCATCCCCACCGATTCGGCCTTTTCCATCCAATTCTCACGCGGTGCTATGGCAAGGCGTTCCATGGGTCAGCCGCCGAATGAGGCATGGAAGCCGCCGAGGGAGCCGAATCCGCCACGGGAAATGGTACCCACGCCGACCGAATGCATTCCCATTCCGGCCGAATGCGTCCCGATGCCGGTTCCGCGGGTGCCGTAGCGGGGCCCGAAATAATAGCCGGTATGGTAATATCCGCTCGAAGCCGGGGCTTCCCGGCAGCTCTGTTCGCTGCCCCAGTCATCCAGGCAGTCTTTCTTGTTTTTGTAAAGGTAATTGCGGTTTTCGCCGTAACTTGCAACGGCCAGCGCGCCCATCAGCACGAGGGATATCTGCAGAGAGCGCCGCTTCGGCGAAGCGGCCGTCAGTACGGCCGATTCCTGGCCGGCGTCAATGCCGGCAGCGTGCATCCAGCAGGAAAGCCGCGGGTAAAATTCCACGAAATAAAGAATTCCGATGAAGAGGAACAGATAGAAATCGAGCAGATTCCCCGAAAGAAGAAAGACAGCCAGCCCCAGAAGAGCGACTCCGTTGGCGACCAGCGCCCTGGTGAACGAATTTCCGTCGGCTTTTTCGAAAATCCTGCCGGCCGGTGAGGACACGGTATGGCCGGTTGACGATCCATTGCCGCTTTTCCCGCCGACGGGGGCGAGCGCCCGAAGGATCAAGTACGCCCCCAATGTAAGAGCCGCCGCGGCCAGATCGAGCTGGAAGGACGGAATGGACGGGGCTAGCCCGTCAAAGGAGTCGGACGTGGCGACGACAAAGACGACAAATATCCCGCAGGCGACAAAAAAACCGATTGTCGTCCTGTATGAATTCGCCGCCAGCGTGAACTGTTCGAGGATAAGGGGATTGACCTTGCCTCCACCTGTTGAGCGGTTTTCTGTTGTTTCGGAGCCGCTCCGATTATTTCGGCTCAACGGGGTTCCGTATGTTTTTCTGGCATAATCAAGTATCTCATCCGCCGTTTCGTCGGATATCATCCAACGGAGAATTGTGATCCGTTCCCGGAAATTGGCGGTGCTCCCGTGGTAAAAGGTGATTGTCTGCTGGTTTGGGGACAAAACTGCCCAGCGGGCGGGAATTTCGGAATCGCCAAGGAACAGCCTCTTTTTGACTATCCGGGCCGGTTCGAGTGTTATTTGCCTCGTGGCAAGGCATTCGAAAAATAAAAGGAGCGACAGTACGAAAACGGCGACTCCGAACAGATGCAGAATGAAGATTTCCGAGGTGAAGGAGGGGAAAGCGAGAACCATGAGAATGAAAATTATCGACAGAGAAATTCGCGCCCGTTTGGCCGCGTCATACGAAATATGCAACACCCCGGCTTCGTTGCCGTTTTCGCCTGATTCCGGAGGTTTGATTGTTTCCGTTTCCTGTTCCATATCAATTACCTTTCTGGGAAGTCTTCAGACAAATGCAGACGGAGTAGGGTGTGATGCCCCGCCCGAAAGACGCTGCCCGGACTTGTGCCGCCGAAATACAAGTTGAGGCATACGGGGGCGTTGCTGAGTTTATATTATTTTTTTGCACAATATGCAATGGGCATATGTAAAACTAATTAGCAGATGTTATTGTCCCGCTGCTTGATCGCTGCATCTCTTGCTGAATTATTTTCCCGCTATTTGGACATTATGTAATTTTATAAAACAATCAGCCGTGCTCGGCCATAAATCTCTTTGCCTCGGCGAAGGTCGGCAGCGCCGTCCTGCCGCCGAGCCGCATGGTATTCATGGCGGCGACGGCGCTTGCCAGGGCGGCGCAGCCGCGAAGATCCAGACCTTTCGCCATTCCGTGCAGGAAAGCCCCGTGATATGCGTCGCCGGCGCCGGTGGTGTCAACGGCACGCCCGATCTCGTACGCGGGTTGATGAAAACTGCTTCCGTCCTTCGTGAACACCCAGCTCCCCTCCGCCCCCGCCGTAATGACGACGGTTTTCGGTCCGGTCCGTAGCAGCACGGCCGCGGCAGAAGCCACATCTTCGATGCCGGAGAAGGCGAACGCGTACTGCCGGGCTACGATGCATATGTCTGTCGTTTCCAGAAGCAGGCGGATATCATCCCTCAGGCGGTGGGCGCCGCCGTCGAACGACACCTTGACCCCGCTCTCCTTTGCCGTCCGGGCAGCGGCCAGGCACGCGTCCCAATGGCGGCCGTTCAGGTGGAGGATGCCGGCGCGGGAGACGGCGGCGGCCGGAATTTCGTCGGGCCGCAGCTCACCGCAATCACCTGGGGAGAAAATGATCGATCTTGCCCCGTCCCGTTCGCGCACCGTTATTGATGCGATGGAAGAAGATGCGCCGGGCACGATTTTTATATGTTCGGTAGAAACATTCTCTTTGCCGAACCCGTCGACGATAAGCCTGCCGCGCCAGTCGTCGCCGAGCTTGTCGATCATGGCCGTGCGCGAACCTAACCTTGCCAGGGCGACCATCGCCGTGGCAACCGGGCCGCCGCCCTGGAGCACGGACAGGCTCGCGCGCTGTACGGATTCCTCAATCGGGAAATCATCCGCCAGCATCAGAAGGTCCAGCGTGCTCACCCCCAGACCGATCACGTCATATTGTTTGCAGGTTAAAGTCATTTCCGAACCCCGGTCCTTTCCTTTATGCGGCATGTCATGTTTACACCCATCTCTCCTCAATCCGTCTTATTGTCCGGATTCTCATATTCTTTCCCGTGCAGACTTATTGAATGCAATATATTCGAAATACCGATTTCCAGGCAATTGATTATTTGCCCCAAACAGCCGTGTAACGTGTAGAACCAATCCAGGTAGAACCAAAGGTTCGATAATGCCCCCAGTAGAATACAAAATTATTTCAGAAAAATAAACTGCTTGACAATGTATTGCAATGAGATATGATTTAAGCAAAAATATTTATGTCAAGTCATATATTTTGGTATGTTACGTAAAATGAACTGTTTTGTTGTAAGTCTAATAATATTACCTAGAGATGCATTATGCGGGCAGGATTGCTAAAAAAGTCCGGTTAATGAGTGATTCAATATGGAAAATCACAGTTCGAAAAACAAACCTGTGGACCTGTTGGCAATGCTTAAAAATTGCCTGACTGTTGGTGGTTACAATCTTACCATCTGCCGAGCGCGGGAAAATGGTGATCGGGGGACCGTGAATCTGCGGAAATGCGGATCAATAATTAAAAATCAGCTCTGTAACCGGATGGTGATTCCTTTTCTGGAGAAACAGATAAGGCATGCCCTTGGCAATGAAAAGCTTTACGTCTGCCGGCTGCACGGTGGGCTCCTCAGTTTTCTGGTGCCTTTCCGTTTTGACTCGGCGGTTTTCTGTCTTGTAGGCGAAGGGGTGCGGGAGAATTCCTTAAATATCAGGCACATGGAAAAGCTGTCCCGGGTAAATAAAATGAATGGGTTCGAAATCCTAAAGGAATTGATGAATCTTCCGATTAAGACCTGTAAGGATGTGGAAGAAGATGCCCGGCGTATACATGCATTGCTGCTGTGCATGCTTGAAGGAAAAGATTTCAGATCACGCTGTGATAAAACCAGAAACCAGCTCAACGGCATCATGCGAAGTTTTTCCAAGATGGATGAGCTGCAAACGGTTGATGATATTTGCTCCCTTTCGGGCAAATTGCTTGAAGCGCTATTCGACTTCCCCAAAATGGCCTTTGCGATCCGGGAAGAAGAACACGCCATTTTCAGAGTCAAAGGTGTCTGTGGCCTTCCTGAAGATATCGGCAGTATCCCTGAAGATAAGCTGGCGCCCATTATTTCCACCGGAATGGTCAAAAAGGAGTTCAAGTTCGACGGGATTTTCAATTATTTATTCCCGAAAATCATGGCAGACCGGGTAATCTGTTTCCCCCTGGAGTCTCATGAGGAACTCCTTGGATTTGTTGCCCTGTTTGACGGGGAAATGCGGCAACTTGACGGCTATCTGGTGGAATTGATATTGAACAGGGTAGCAAGTAAACTCATGCAACTGAAAAATGAGCGGTATAACGGACAAGCCGGGTCTCTTGCAGGCAGCCTGCTGACCCTGACAAATACCATTCTGTCTTCGGAAAGCAAGGAGGAGCTTTATAAAAACCTGCTGGAAGCTGCCGCGGATCTGGTCGGAGCCGCAAGGGGGTCGTTAATGCTGGTCGATAAAAGCGGCCAGAGACTGCAAATCGGCTTTTCAAAAGGAATGAACGAGCGGTTGGCTCAAACCGTCAAGGTAAACATGGGAGAGGGCATAGCCGGCAAAGTAGCGAGCAGCGGATTGCCGTTGCTCATTGACGATATTGAAAAAGACCCGAGGATTGCCGTATGCAAGCGTCCCCGATTCAGAACCAAATCCCTGCTGAGCATGCCTGTGAAACTCAGGGAAAAGACGATTGGCGTAATAAACCTCTCCGACAAGAAAAATCTGAAAAGTTTCACTGAAGCGGACATGAATTTACTTGTCTCGTTTGCCAATCTCGCCTCGTTGATGATTGAAAGAACCTTGACAATGGAGAGATATTCCGTTCTCGAGCAACTGTCGATAACAGACCATCTGACCGGCCTTTACAACAAGAGCTACCTGAGAAACAGGCTCGACGAGGAAATAAACCGCAGTACCCGTCACGGGTTAAACTTTTCAATAATATTCATGGATCTGGATAACTTCAAGATTTACAATGATCGCCGAGGCCACCTGGCGGGGGACATGGCCTTGAAGAAGACGGCGGACATACTGAATGCCATGGTGCGGGATATGGACATTTTGGCCCGCTATGGCGGTGAGGAATTCTGCATAATTTTGCCGGATACGGCAAAGAGCGAGGCAGCCGTCGTCGCGGAAAGAATAAGACAGGAAATCGAAAAAGAAACGTTTCCTTGTGGGGAGGAACTAACGACGGGGCAATTAACCGCGAGCTTCGGCATTGCCTCGTTCCCTGAAGACGGACAAACATTCACCACGTTAATTCATTCCGCTGACATGGCCATGTACAGGGCAAAATCGGAAGGGAAAAACCGTGTCGTGACCCGTGTTCCCGTCCATTCGGCAAAATTTGATCTTGCTCGCGGTTTTCCGTAAATTAAACGAAGAGGAGATTTTATGTATACTGTCCTGCTGGTCGATGATATCAATATGTTCCTGGAAATCCAGAAGGAGTATCTTCAGGAATCGCAGGTAAAAATCCTGACGGCCAGGGATGGCGTGGAAGCGCTGGAAGTCATAAGAACCAGGCGTCCGGATTTGGTGTTTATGGACGTACAGATGCCGAACATGGACGGTATAACATGCTGTCGTGCAGTCAAATCAGACTCGGTCTGCTCAAAGATTCCCATAGTGCTGATATCATCTTCGAAAACCGATGCGGATATAGAGCGTTGTTATTCGAACCAATGCAATTTTTTTATTTCCAAGCCTTATGGCAGAGATTTATTTCTGGATGTAGCACGCAAATTTCTTTACGGTATTAACAGAAGAAACAAGCGAATATCATGCAGATTTGACGCACATGTGCACATTAACAATAACATTGTTCCGTGTACCATGCTTGATCTCAGTATCGGCGGATCATATGTCGCAACCGACTATCAGGCCGCGCCCGGCAATGTTGTCAAAATCTCCTTTAATCTGCCGGATGGCGAAAAAATCGATTGCCAGGGAAGGATTGCCTGGATAAACGGAAGTGGTATGGGGCGCCCGCCCGGTTTTGGCATTAAATTCGCCCTGCTGCCCAAAGCGGCAACAGGAACTCTGGTCAAATTCGTTTATGGCGCAGCAGATGAACACTTGTCCGGACAAGCGTAATCGAAAGTCTTTCGACAGGACAAGGCACCGGACAAGCGCTAAACGCTATTTCATTTTTTCCGGATAATTTTTATCGATTTATCCGGGTATGCCCGGCTGCAACTTCAATTTTTCTGGTATTCTTTAAAATTATGAAACAAGATGATAATGCATCAATACTTATTGTCGATGACGACCGTTTCATGAGGATATTCCTTCGGGATTTGCTGAGCGAAGCCGGATTCAATGTGGAAACCGTCGCCGACGGCTCAACCGCGCTCGACAGTTTCACCTCCAGTCAACCCGACCTCATACTGATGGATCTGAACATGCCCGGAAAGGACGGCTTCCAGACATGCCGGGAGATCCGGAACCGACCCAATGGAACACATACGCCGATTCTCATGGTTACTTCCATGGATGATGAGAAGTCGATTCAACTGGCGTATGAAGCCGGTGCTACCGACTTCATCACTAAACCGATCAAGGCCGGGATTCTCATTCACAGAATCCGTTATATTCTGCGGTCTACCAGGAACACTAAATTACTGGCAAAAGATCAAGTAAGACTGGATATAATGCAGCGGATAGCCAGGCTTTCAGACTGGGAATGGAATCCTTCAACCGGCGAACTTTGGGCCTCGGACGAAACCCTGCGACTGCTCGGAATGAGTGAAAGAAACCGGATTTCTTCATTTGAAGGATTTCTTTCAATATTGCCGATTCATGAAAGAGATAAGATCGCGTCAACCCTGAAAACCGCGGTTGCCAACAAATCATCGTGCTTTCTCGAATTTCAAATTGCCGGCCATAGTTTATCGTCTTCTTTTTTCCGTCTGCACGGGCAAACGATTACCGAAACCCCGGAAGCATGCGGGATAATGGTCGGTACCATACAAGATGTTACCGAGATCAGGCTGAATGAAAACCGGACGCTGATGCTGAAACAGGCAATAGAATGTCTGCCGATCGGTATAACGCTGGTTGACACAAACGGGAAAACAATCTTCGTAAACCCGGCGGAAGCCGAACTGCACGGATATTCGGTTGAAGAGCTCGCAGGAGCCGAAGCCGGACAGCTGGCTCATCACAGGCTCGATGACATTTCCCCTCCTGAACAACTGGAAAGTTTCGGACGATGGAACAGAGAAAGCATTAATAAAAAGAAGAACGGCCAGGAATTTCCCGTGCAACTCACGTCAACGGTTGTGAGAAACTCCTCCGGCGACATCCTGGGCATGGTTACTACCTGCGAAGATATAACTGCAAGAAAAAGCTCTGAAAACAAAATTCATAATCTCGCTTACATTGATTCACTGACCGGACTTCCCAATCGCAGCATGTTTCGGGACCGGCTGGATCGCATGATCGCCCTGGCCCATCGTGAAAACCGCAAATTCTGTCTACTTTTTCTCGACATCGACAATTTCAAGGATGTTAACGACACCCAGGGACATCGTTTCGGCGATATGCTGCTCCAGGAAGTCGCGAAACGCCTGTCGGGCAATATGCGTGAATCCGACACTCTGGCAAGGATTGGAGGCGACGAATTTGTTTTTATTATTTCGTCTGTTAGCGATCAGGAGAGCGCTTCAATCGTAGCCAGGAGGATTATGGCTTTATTCACGGAGCCGTTTGCGGTCGAAGGGAGGCTGATATACAGCAACGCGAGCATCGGCATTGCCACTTATCCCGATGACGGCCAGGATAACGAAACCCTTCTGAAGTGTGCCGACAATGCCATGTACCATGCAAAAAACGAGGGGAAGGCTCGTTACCGGTTTTATTCCATGGAAATGCATCACAAAATGATGCGTCGTGTTGCCATTGAAGACGGCCTCCGTCATGGTTTTGAAAGAAAAGAGTTCTTTTTGCATTACCAGCCACAATGGGAGCTGAAAACGGCTGGAATGACCGGCGCGGAAGTGCTGTTACGCTGGAAAAGCCCGGATTTCGGTCTGATGCCGCCCGCGGAATTCATTTCGCTTATGGAGGATTCCGGACTGATTTGCGAGTTGGGCGAATGGATTATGCACACCGCCAGCTTTCAGGCAAAAAAATGGGCTTCAACCGGAAGTCATGCATTCAGGGTTGCAGTCAATATATCTGTTCAACAGTTGAAACAACCGGGTTTTCTGGCAATGGTCAAGAGAATAATCAGTGAAACCGGTGTTGATCCCGCCGCCCTTGAGCTTGAATTTACAGAAAGCGTTCTAATGGATAATGGCGATAAGAATATCCGTATCTTGCGAAGTCTCAAGGATATGGGGATATTGTTGAGCATGGATGATTTTGGTACAGGTTTTTCGTCTTTAAGCTATTTAAAGAATTTTCCCTTCGATAAAATCAAAATTGACCGTTCCTTTATTGTTGATGTCACCGGTAATAGCGATAACTTGAAAATCGTGAAGGCAATTATTACCCTGGCCGACAGTATGGGGCTGAAAGTTATCGCTGAGGGAGTGGAAAACGGCGAACAGCTGGAAATCCTGAATAGGCTCGGCTGTCACGAGGCCCAGGGGTTTTATCTTGCCGAACCCATGTCTTTGGAAAATATCACGGGGATCCTGGGTCGCAAACATGAAAAGATCCTGAACAATTCATCAGCTTTCAAACGGAAATCCAAAGTATCGATGGTATAAGGATTCCGCTAACTATCATTTTCGCACTTCAAACCGCTGAATTGCATTATCCATCTAACCTGTATCTGGCGTTATGTCACAATCATTTCAAGCGCATCGAAAAGAAAGTTTTCGGGTTGCCGTAGCACGAGTTCCGCCAGTGGCTCATTGGTCGCCGTTTCCCGGATTTTTAAAGTTTTTCTTAAAATGGCCGATATGTAACAATGACAAGCAAAACTATTTAGGTTGAGAGGTCATTATTGGGTATTGTTCACATTGACAATCTGAATGCCGGAATGTTACTGGCGGCCGATGTCCACGACCGTAACGGACGGCTTCTGCTCGGTGCCGGCACCGAACTAAACGATAAACATCTGTACATCTTCCGTACTTGGGGTGTCCTCGAGGCGGACATCGCAGGCATTGAAGAAGGCAGCACACCCCGTCCCGCCGAAAGCATCGATCCGGAATTATTGGCGGCCGCGGAAGCGGAGATCAAACCAATGTTCCGATACACCGACCCCGGCCATCCCGCCATAATCGAGCTTATGCACATTAGTACCATGAAGAAGGTCCTCCATGGCGTCCGCTGATTTCAAAGGCCCGGTGACCCTGGAGCGGCTCGTGGACATGACAACCACGGTCTATTCGCTGCCGCTGTTTTATGACAGGCTCACGGAAATAATCAACCATCCCCGGTGTTCCGTCACCGACATAGCGAGGGTCATCACGGAAGACCAGGGCCTGACCGCCCGCCTTCTGAAACTGGCCAACAGTCCCATGTTCGGCTATTACTCCAGAATCGACACGATAAACAAGGCGGTCACAATCATCGGCACCCAACAAATCCGTGACCTGGCGCTGGCGATGTCGGTCATGGAAGTTTTTACCGACATTCCGAAGGAACTGATAAATATGAAGAGTTTCTGGCGGCACGGCATTGCCTGCGGCATCATTGCCAGGGCGCTTGCCACCTATCGCCGCGAGAACAACGTGGAGCGCTATTTCGCTGCAGGGATACTCCACGACCTCGGACTGCTGGTGATGTGCACCACTATCCCGGGTATCGTGCGGGAGATCCTCGTCACCTGCAGTAAGGACGGGACGTTGTGTTTGAACGGCGAACTTGCGCATCTGGGATTCACCCATGCCGAGGTGGGCCGGGACCTTTTCCGGAAATGGAAGATTCCCGTGAGTATTGTCGAGCCGGTCGCGTGTCATCACGCCCCGGCCATGGCGGAACAATTTCCTCTTGGAGCCTCTATAATACATCTGGCCAACATTATTTGCCAGGCACTGGAATTGGGTTCTAGCGGCGAGCGGTTCGTCCATCCGCTGGACCCTGCTGCCTGGCAACGGCTCGACATTCCGGCGTGCGCCCTGAGCAGGATTGTCAAACAGGTGGAACCGCAGCTGGAAGAAGCCTTTGCCATCCTCGGGGAAAATGCGTTATGAACCGGGTAAATCATGTATCGGACCGGTATGCGTATCTCAAGGAACGCAACCGCTATCTGGAGGAAACATACCGCTCTTACGTTGCCATTTTCGATATGCTCGCCTCCAGTGACGAATTCCAGACGGAACTGAACAGCGGGAGAAGCATGGAAAACGTCTTGCAGGCGACGATGGTCCAACTGAAACGCCTTCTCCCGTTCCATGCCATGGGAATCCTCGAAAACCAGGAAGACAACAGTTTCACCCTGGCCTTCAGCAGGCCTTCAGTCTGCCATAACGAGCTGCTTGCCGATGTCGACAGCCTTATCATGGACGGGACCTTCGCCTGGGCGCTCAACCGGAACCAGGCGATCATTGTTCCGTCCGCAACCGGGGAATTCTACCACCTGCTCCACGTAATCGCGACCCAGGCCCGCATCAGGGGGATGCTGGTCGGGCGTCTTTCCCGCTCGTGGAAATCGGTCGATACGCCGTCGCTGAATGCCCTGACCATAACCATGCGCACTGCCGCCCATGCCATGGAGAGCTGTTCTCTTTACGAGATGCTGCGCGAACATCTGCGGAAACTGGAGTGGACTGTCAAGCAGCGAACGAAGGAACTGGAGGCGACAACCAAGAAGCTGAAAAAGTCGAATGAAAGGCTGATGGCTCTCTCCGATACCGACTCTCTCACCGGCATCTATAACCGCAGATTCCTGATGAAAAGCCTGGAAAGGGAAATAAAGCGGGCTAAAGAGAACAGGGAGTGTCTGTCGCTCATAATCCTGGACATCGATCATTTCAAGAGAATTAATGATACTTACGGTCACCAGAATGGAGATGTTGCAATTAAGACCGTGGCGGAAGCATGCCAGGAAAGGATGCGCTTTCACGACATACTGGCGCGTTACGGCGGCGAAGAGTTCGTAATTGTCCTTCCGGGTACGACATTAACCGAGTCATTATCTATTGCGGAGCGCCTGAGAGAATCCCTGCACGGAATAAACTTTCAACCGCCCATGGAAAACCTGGGAGTCACGGCAAGCTTCGGAGTCGCCACTTTCCCGACAAACGCGGTTGACGGCATTACATCGCTGATTCGGCAGGCGGACAAGGCCCTCTACGAAGCAAAACACCGCGGGCGCGACCGGGTTGAGGTGATGGAAGTGGATATATAAGAAGGAATCCTCCGAATCATTGAGAAACAATGTCCGGAAGTTTTGCGTAAAGTAATCAGGCAATCAGGGAAACATTCGTGGCATGCTCCGTCCACGTCAAAGCATAATAAGCAAAAAGCCCCCTATCTTCCTTCAACGTGCAGCAGCAAGGTTTTTTTCTTCAGTGTTCTGAGGGTAAACCAGACCAGAAAGCCGATACTGAAAATTACGTACCACATTGTGTCGATTTCGAATTTTCCCTTGAAGAAAATGTTTCCGGTCAATTCAAGAAGCGACATGGACAGAATTATTACGAAAAAACCGTTATATTCCCTTTTAAGAACGTTTTTCAGGGAAAACGACAGATCAGCCTTTTCCCAGTTCCTGAAGCGCGGGATTATGGCGGGAGTCCTATTTGCCCAATCCTCGAATTCTCCGCCGAATTTCTCCCTCAGATAAGCCTCTTCGGCAAACATGATCCTTTCGTAATAAAGCCAGTAGGCTAAGATGCAGATCAGGGTCAGATGCCACTGGTGGGCAAACAGGACAATGCCCAGCCAGATGAAGAAATTTCCCAGATAAAGAGGATGCCTTATCAGGGAATATATCCCTTTTGTATTTAACGTTTCGGCAATCTGTTCCCTGGTATTTCGCCCCGATGTTCCTTTCGGCGTGTATCCGACCGTGAAAATGCGGATCCCCAGGCCGAAAAAACTGACGCAAAGACAGAAAGCCTCCCACAATTCATCCATGATTTCGCTTTTTGCCAGATAGCTGAATTTTCTCAGACTCAGGACCAAAATCCCTACCATCAGAAATGGCAGGTAACTGCGCCATCTGAACAGCCAATTCCCGTTTTTTTCAAATTCTTCCCTAAGCGCCATTTTCTCTCCGAGACAATTAACCGATGGTAGTCTGAAATTTTGCCAGCGGCATAATATATATTTGAAGTCAATAAAACAACAGATAATTTCATACGAAGCAAAATTAATACAATGCCGCGTCTGCAAACAGTCCGCTGTCATTCGGGAGTGTATATATAACTGACACGGGACATTGGAATATCTCTTGACAGGTTGGTTAAGGTAAATTAATATTTTATTCCGATAACTCCGCCGTAGTTCGTTCAACGGCTTTTCGGTCCCGGTTTTTGTTCGGGAGGTTCGGCGTGGAAGTTCATGGTAATCAAGCACTTGATTCAATTGTCAATTGAAGCGGGTATCCCAGTGAAAGAAGGTGTGCTGACATGTTGAACAAAATCGTTATTCGTTTCGCAAACGGGAAAGTCATGAAGGGAACAACCGAAGATTTCTATCCCAACAAAGAAGTTTTCCACATGAAGGACAAGGAAAACGGGGGTTATCATGAGATCAAGGTCGGAGACTTGAAGGCGGTATTCTTTGTCAGGAGTTTTGAGGGAAGCAGCGAATACAAGGACAGAAACGATATTGAAAGGACAGGTTTAGGCCGGAAAATCGAGGTCCGGTTTAAAGACGGCGAGACCATCATCGGTTACACCCAGGGGTTCTCGCCGAACAGGGCAGGCTTTATCGTGTCTCCCGCCGACCCGGATTGCAACAACGAGAGAGTCTTTATCGTCAAGGCCGCGACCGAAAATGTCCAATTGATTTAGGAATGCGGAAATATTGCCTTCCCTGGAACAATTTCCTGTATGCCTGAATCCGCGGGCATTAAAGCCATCACTCGCCTTGAATGCCCACGTTTTCCGGTTCCATTCATGGAGTCTTGAACACCTCTCCTTAAAAAACATCTCCTGAAGCAAAAAATTCTTGTATAATTTGCATTAGAAACCAGGTTGTTTCCTTGATTCTATCTCTTGAACATTTCGACATCGAAGAGAGGAGTTGCAAGGATGAATACTACTAAAAGATCGTTTTTCATTTTCCTGGCATCAGGGCTGCTGTCCCTTGTTCCCGGGGTTTGTTTCGCGGATCTCGCGCAGGACTGTATTAAAGCATGCACCGATCAAAAAGCATCGGACGACAAGAACTGCCAGCCGTCGGACCAGGGTGCCGACCAGGGGCGCACTCAGTGTCTGAAGGGAAATCAGGACATCTACAATGATTGCGTGAAAAACTGTTCCCCGAGTTCACCCCCCGCGGCGACCTCTGCCCAACCCGCGGTTCCGCAGGGTGCCGCGCCTCAGGGCGCTGCTCCTCAGGGTGTGGCTCCGCAAGGTACCACGCCCCAAAGCACTTCCCCTCAGGGAGTCACTGCCCCAAAGACTTATCAACCTGAAAAACAGCAGTAAACCGGTTCGTCCGTATTTCCCGGCGAGTAATTTGCCGTCTATCTGCTGTTAAGAAGAGCATGCAACTCATCAAAAGATTTTTCGTTTACCTTGAGTTCTATCGGCTTGCCGTTTTCCTGCCATCCGACGGTTATGGTCCCGCCGAGGAGCCTGTTTTCCATCTCCGCGAAAAGGACCGCCCTGGGATTCAGATAGAGGTTCCCGGTGCGGAGAAAACCGCTCTTCGTTACCGTCCCTGTAAATGCTTCCCGCTCGGCCTTCGTCACCTTTTTAAAAAGATGCTTTCGCACCACCGGGCCATCGAACCAGACATCGACAAGGCAGCTGTCTTCGGTCAAAAGCGGGTTCTCTTCCGGAGTCGTTATCTGGGCGGCGATGACTTTGTCGGTGTTGATATAGCGCATATCGGTTCCTCCTTGGTTTGGATGGGAATTCCGGGCAATAATAACATAGTCCGCCGATCAGTCACAAATCATTCTCAATGTGGTAATTTTATTCCCGCCATGGCCAGTATGGCAAGCCACTCATCTTTCGCGACCGGTTGAACGGACAGGCGGCTGCGGTTGACCAGCGGCATTGCCGTCAGAAGTGGATGCGCCTTTATCTGCTCCAGGGTCACGGGTCTTGGAAAGGGTTCGCGGTAACGTATGTCGACCATGTACCATATGGGATTCGCCGGTGAGGCTTTCGGGTCGAAATGTTCGCTCCGAGGATCGAGGGCGGTGAAATCGGGATATCCCTCCCGCACCACTTCCGCCAGTCCGACTATGGCCGGCTGTACGATGCCGCTGTGGTAAAAGAGCACGAGGTCCCCTTTTTTTACCTGATCCCGGAGAAAATTTCGCGCCTGGAAATTACGCACACCATCCCAGTGTTCGGTCATGCCGGGGCGGTTTTTCAGGTCGTCGAAGGAGAAACAGCCGGGCTCGGTTTTGAAAAGCCAGTAACTCATGTAAATCCCCCTCAATCCCCTTTTCTCAAAGGGGGAAGCCAAGGCTTTTCCCCGCATTTCTCCCCCCTTTGCGAAAGGGTGGCAGGGGGGATTTGCCGGACGCTCAGTCAGTTCAGAAACACGACTTGACGATGCCGCCTTCCACGCGCAGGGCGGCGCCGTTGGTCAGGGATGAAAGCGGGCTGCATATGTACGCGACCAGGGTTGCCACCTCTTCGGGCGAAGCGAAACGTCTGACGAGGGAGGTCGGCCGGACCTTTTCAAAAAATTCCTTTTCGAATTCCCGGAACGATTTTCCCCCGCTCAATTTGGCCACGAATTCCTGGACGCCTTCGGACAGGGTCGGCCCCGGCAGTATGGCGTTGGAGGTCACCCCGGTTCCGGCGCAGGCTTCGGCTATGCCGCGCGAAACGGCAAGCAGGGCAGTTTTGGTCATGCCGTAGTGGATCATTTCGGCTGGTATCTGCACCCCGCTTTCGCTGCTTATGAATATGACGCGCCCCCAGTCGCGCTCCTTCATTCCCCGCAGATAAAAGCGGGAAAGGCGGACGGCGCTCAGGACGTTGATCTCGAACATGCGTCGCCAGTCGTCATCTGTGGTCTCCTCGAAAAGTTTCGGCTCGTAGATCCCGAGGTTGTTGACCAGGATGTCCACCGAGGGACAGAGGCGCCCCAGTTGTTCCGCGCCCGCCCCCGTGGCGAGGTCTGCGGCGACTCCCGTGACCTGGGCGTTGGCGATGGAGCGGTGAATACCGGCCACGGCTTCCTCGACCGACGACTCCTTGCGACCGTTGACGATGACGCGGGCTCCTTCACCTGCGAGCGCTTTTGCGATGGCAAAACCGATGCCTTTGGTGGAACCCGAAACCAGGGCCAGTTTGTTTTTTATTTTGAGGTCCATCCGTTTCTCCTTCCTGCTTGAAAAGGCGGTTGCCACAGAGCACACAGAGGGCACAGAGGAATTTTACCGTTGTGGTATCAACATTGTTTATGCTGGAGATAGATCCTCAATACAAATTAATGTTGATGGTGAATCAATCCATTCATTTATCCTAAAAACGTCAATCAGCCACGAATGGCACGAATGAACACGAATGTTTTTAAACCCTTATTTGTCTTTTTGTTGTCACCAATTTAATGGATGTCTTGATTTGAAAAATGCTTTGAAAATCCGAGCTAATTCGTGAAAATTCGTGGCTATAATGCTTTTTTCAGGTTTATTGATTTGATCTCTGTGTTCTGTGTTCTCTGTGACCACTGTGACCTGGCTGGATCGCCTTTTGTCGGGCTTTATGCGTTATCCCTCCGGCGAAGCTTTGCGTTTTCTTTTCACTTTCTCGCTCAGCCTTTCCATGACGACGTAAAATACCGGCACGAACGGTATGGCCAGGAGCGTCGAGGAGATCATGCCGCCGAAGACGACCGTGCCCATGGCCCGCTGCCCCGCCGAGCCCGCGCCGAATGCCACGACCAGCGGAGCCACACCCAGGATGAAGGCGAACGATGTCATGACGATGGGACGGAACCTGCGGTGGGTCGCTTCAACCGCGGCTTCGGTGATGGACATCCCGTCCCGGTGCAGGTCGCGGGCGAATTCCACGATGAGGATGGCGTTTTTGCTCGCCAGGGCGATCATAAGCACCAGACCGACCTGGGTGTAGAGGTTGTTGTCGTACCCCCTGGCAAGAAGCGCCAGCAGGACGCCTACCATCGCCATGGGGACGACCAGGATGACGGCGGCCGGCGAGGTCCAGCTTTCGTAGAGGGCCGCCAGCACCATGTACACGAGAAAAATGGAGAGTGCGTATATGAAGTATGCCTGGGTGCCGACCTTTTTCTCCTGGTAGCTTGTGGAGGTCCACTCGTAGGCCATCCCCTCCGGCAAATGCTCGCCGGCGATCCGTTCCATCGTTGAAAGGGCCTGCCCGGAGCTGTACCCCGGTGCGGCGGATCCGAAGATGGCCGCGGCGGGATAGAGATTGTAGCGGGTGATGAGCTCGGAACCAAGGGCCGGCCTGATGTCGAGGAGGGCGCCAACCGGAACCATTTCGCCATTCAGGTTCCGCACATAAAGATTCGCGATATCCTTCTGGCGCAGGCGATATGGGCTGTCAGACTGGATGTACACCTGGAACACCTGGTTGTACTTGTTGAACAGGTTGACGAAGGAGGAGCCCAGGTAAGCCTGGAGCGAGTTGAACAGTTCCGCCGTCGAAACCTGAAATGCATGTGTCTTGGTCCGGTCTATATTCAGGTAGAGCTGAGGGCTGCCCACGCTCAG
>DASRZQ010000061.1:0-4605 GCA_035686205.1 Geobacteraceae bacterium | reverse complement strand
ATCTCAAAAAAATCCCGCAGGGCGATCCTCACATCCTGTGAAGAAGCACGAATTTCATTTCCAGGAGGTCTGTAGTAGTCAGCGTGGGGACAAGAGGCATTTACACTTTGAGGATAGCTTCAATTTCATATTCATCTCGATCAAATTATCCGGATGGGGGTTGACAAACGTACCCCAAAACTGGTACACAAACTAGTACACACGGCGAGAATTCTTGATCGAAAAATCAACAACTTAAAAAGTGGTCGGGATTCCAGTCATCCCGACCATTTAATACAAGAAGAGGGCGCCTTTCGGGAGCCCTCTTTTGTTTCCGAAGAACCCTTCTCCGTTAATGCTCAGGTTATGACCGAACATCGCATACGCCGTATCGATTGTTTTCCGGCACACCAGCCTGGCGAACCAGTCAAAACAACACCACGCATCACCGTCAGGAAAGCCTTCGCAGAGTGTTATCACACGAATTGCATATCAGCTCATTAAAACGATACAGAGCGTCACACTTGTAGAATTCCAAAAATTTCTTGAAAAGTCTTAGTCTGATTTCCTGAATTTTTTTCGCAATCTCAAGAATGCGCGATATCAAGAATTTTGGCCTCATATTAAGCTCTTCCGCCAAAGCTTCCCAGTGTTTCCGATGAATTGCCCTGGGAACGTATTGAGGGAGCGTATTGAGGGTCGCGAGCGTATTGAGGGTCGCGTCTCCAAATTTCAATTTCTGAAAATGGAGATCTGACCCTCAACGCATACAATCTCTTGAAAACGGCGCTGACCCGTTTTTGAAGTCAGCTCATATTGAAAACAAGCATGACCCCGCTGGAAATGGCGGAACGGGCACAAAAGAAAGCTATCGGCAAGGATTATACCGGTGTGATTGAAGTCTTGTGCAAGACACAGGAAAGGGCGAAGACACAGGGATAGGAAAATTTATGCATTCCCCATGGAAACAAGTCGTGTCCGGATTGCAATGGCCCTTTCCTTGTCAGTCAATATCAGCGCCGCTTTAGCTTCCTTTTGCCTCACTTTCCAGAATTTTTTCTATGATGAAATCAACAACCCGATCAAGTTCGGAGTCCCACATGCTTATGTTGACAGACATTCCATCCCATCCGTGCATCCTGAGAAACACCGTAGCGTACTTGGCTTCCGCTAGGACAGGATACCTGTGGCCGTTTTTGTAGCGCTCATTGTAGAATTTACCGATACAGCGAAGAACCTCACCTTCGGTACTTTCCGCCCTGCCCGTGGGCGGGACCAGCCTGGCGCGAAGATCTTCATACTCTTTCTGGTATTTGCCTTTGCCGTTCCAGTATGTGGGCTCGTAGCCCGCTTGTTTAACGTGTTTACGAATCATGTCGCCCTCCTCCGTTTCAAGGGTAGATTTTATCAAACTCAACAGCTGTTTGCAGTCTGTTTTTCCTTTTTCTCGCTTATCTTTCAACCGGTCTGATATTTTCGCCTTACAAGACAGCGTTATGGAAGTTTATCCAGGGACGCTTCCCTATTTTACCCCTACTTTTATCTCGCTTCGCGTTGCACTGTCCAGGTCGGAGCGCAGCCAGTCAGCTCCGGGATTGACTGCCTTCTTATGGAAGAAAATGTCTTTCGGCGAGACAGCCTGTCCGTAATATGTTTCATCCAGCGAGTCGCGAACCGCCAGCACCGACCCCTCCAGGTTCAGCCCGGCATAGAGGCCTTTTGACTTGGTGAATGAGATATAATCGGCCGTCACTTCCGGTACCGAAACTGATTCCTTGGCTCCTCCCCCAAAGGGGCCGGCGGCTATTGAAGCATCCCCGCTGAGCTTTACGCTCGACGAGAGCAGGTGGTCGACGGCCTTCCGGGTCATAGCCAGCATCACCACTTCGGCCGCTTCCCCGCCGATCTGGAGACCGAGGGTTACCGAAGCCAGGGTGTAAAAGGCCGGGCCGCTCCAGGCGCCCGTTTCATTGTCCCGCACCAGCAGCACCCCCGTGGCGGCCGATCCCCCGATGAAGAAACCCCCTTTAAGCACTTCGGGGAATATGATAATCCCTCTGGCCTGCTTGATATACTTCTCCATCCAGGAAAAATTCGAATCGCTCATCATATCGCCAAATGTACCTTGCGCCTTGTCGACTATCGATTGGGCCTCGAGCTTGTCGGCTGCCATTGCCCCCATATATGAACCGGATACCAGGCCGAACGCAAGGATGACGGACAGTATCGCCAAGCCCATGAGTAAGGTATTTTTTGCTTTCGTGCCCATGGCACTTTCCCTTTCTCCCGTCCCGAAGAAATAATGAAAAACTCTCTCTCCGCTCCATTATAACACCATCGCCCGCTCTCATACTAAGGCGAAGAAACGCCGATCAGGACTTCGGCGGCTATTGGCGCGATTTCCGTTGACCGTGGTAAGCCGTCGTGCTAAAACTGAGCATACACTCAGTTTTTTCAAACGCCGTTGGGTTTGGGATCAGCTGTTTTCAGCCCCGTAACCCTTCCCCGGCCGCGGGAGCCGCCATGAAACGCAGGGACGCCATTATTGAAGCGGCAACATGCCTGTTTGCGGAAAAAGGATTTAAGGAAACTTCCACCGCCGAGGTGGCGGAGCGTTCCGGGGTCGCCCACGGAACCCTTTTCTACCATTTCAAGACCAAGGAAGGCATCCTGCTGAATGTTTATGAAAAGGTGGCGGACAGCTATTTCAGCGGTCTTCATGCGGCCCTCGAAAGCGCCGGCTCCGGCCTGGAGGCAATCGACGAGGCGGTCCGCTTCCATTTCCGGTTCAGCCGCGCCAGAGCGAACGAGGTCCTTGTTCTGATGCGGGATTTCCCCGCCCAGTTCAGTGCTCCCGATTTCATCCATCGTAAGCGGGTCGCCGGCAAAACCCTCCGGGTTATCAAACTCTTCCGCAAAACCCTCGAAACCGGGATGGCCGACGGCTCAATCCGGCCGGTCGCAGCGGAAGAGACGGCTCACATGCTGCGCGCGATGCTCTGGGGTCTCACCCGGCAATGGATGCTGGGTCCCCTGGCCGTTCCCGATCTGACGCGGGAAACTGTCCGGTTTTTCCGCAACGCCCTTGCCGCATCCCCCTCCGGCAACGAATAACGGGCCTGAATCCATGAGAACTTCCATGAAAGAGCCCGACGCCGGCAAATGGATCATCACCCTGACCGTCATGAGCGGTGCGATCATGAGCGCCCTGGACACCAGCATCGTCAACGTCGCCCTTCCCTACATGCGGGGCAGCGTCGGCGCTTCCGTGGAAGAGATCACCTGGGTGGCCACCGGCTACATGCTCTCCAACGTCATCATAATGCCGATCATTGCCCTGCTCAGCGCCCGCTTCGGGCGCAAGCGCCTGTACCTGACCAGCGTCTTTCTCTTCACGCTCAGCTCGATGCTCTGCGGCACGGCCCGAAGCCTGACATCGCTGGTGCTCTTCCGGGTGGCCCAGGGAATCGGTGGCGGCGCCCTGGTCCCCATTTCCCAGGCCATCCTGCGGGAAACCTTCCCGCCCGAAGAACAGGGCATGGCCATGGGGCTTTACGGGCTGGGGGTTGTTCTCGGGCCTGCCTTCGGCCCCACCCTGGGAGGATGGCTGACCGACCATTACTCCTGGCCGTGGATTTTTTATATCAACGTGCCGGTGGGGATCGTCAACATGATGCTCGTCTCCCGGTTTATTCAGGACCCTCCGTATCTGGCGCGTGAAAAGGGACGGCTTGACGTGGTCGGGCTGATGCTGATGATTTCCGGCCTCGGTGCCTTGCAGCTCATGCTTGAAGAAGGGGAAAGGGAGGACTGGTTTTCATCACGTTTCATCATTTCCCTGGCCGTGATCTCATTCACGTCTCTGGCTCTTTTTGCCTGGCGGGAGCTGACGGTTGAGCGTCCGGCGGTGGATCTGCATCTTCTCAAGAATATCAACTTCACCTCCGGAACGCTTATTGGCGGCGGCCTGGGCATCGGACTCTATGCGAGCCTCTTTCTGCTGCCGCTCATGCTCCAGCAACTGCTGGGTTATCCGGCCCTGGATTCGGGCCTGGCCCTCATGCCCCGCAGCCTGGCCATGGCCCTGGCAATGCCGCTTGCCGGCCACTTGTATAATCGGCTGGGGCCCAGGTTCCTGATCGGCACAGGGCTCCTGATCAACGCCGCAAGCTTCTGGAAACTCTCGCGGCTCTCCCTTGATATCGGCTACTGGCAGATTTTCTTTCCCCAGGTATGGCAGGGCATAGGTTTCGGCATGATTTTCGTAGCGCTCAGCACCGTCGCCCTCTCGACTGTCTCGCGCCCCAGAATGACCGCCGCTACCGGCCTGTACAATGTGGTCCGCCAGGTGTTCGGCAGCATCGGAATCGCGGTGGCGGCCACAAGCCTTACGCGCGGAGAGGCCGTTTTTCGCACAACCCTGGTCGGCAATCTCCCGCCATCCCGGCTTGAAGTCTCCCAATGGCTGGACACGGTAAGGGGCACCCTGACGGCGCAAGGCGCGGATGCCGCGGGAGGAGGCAGGCAGGCTCTGGGCCTGCTTGACGGGATGGTAAACCGCCAGGCCACCATGCTCTCATACAACCATGTCTTTTTTCTTCTCGGCGCCCTGTTCATCCTTTGCCT
>DASRZQ010000060.1:0-5945 GCA_035686205.1 Geobacteraceae bacterium | reverse complement strand
GAATATCTCCCGTTTCATGCCCACAAATTTTTGAAAAAAATATGTTGAAGAATATCATAGTCGAATATAAAGCAATTCCTTGTCATATGCAACACAATATAACGTCGCTTCAACTCAATGAAATTATTTGTATTTATCAGCCTTATATCTGTGACCTATCCACAGAAGCGCAGAAAAAATGTCGTTGTATATTATTTTATATATTTTTGTTGCAAAGTACTTGGCAATTTGCTGTATAATGCTGCCCCGGGTGTTTTCAAAAATATATTAACCGGAAGAGGCACTTAATTAGGTGAACAGATATAATCCGTTTATCAACAATGTTGCCAGTGACACCCCCGCCAGTCTTTCGCAGATATCTCGGAAATCGGCAAGAATCCGGGTTCCAGTAAGATCAGCCGGCAGAAAGAGACGGGATCGTGAATAATCTGACAAAATTCCTGCTCATATCATTGTTATTCCATCTGGTGATAATCTGCGTAATTTTCAAATACGGCAGTTTGTTCGTTCATCCTGACAAAACGGTGGTTGTAGATTTCACGCTTCTCGATCCAGGTGGTTCCATTTCCGCCGGGAATAATAAAAATCCTGGACCAACAAAGCGGGGAAACGTAAAACCTGACGGTTCAGAAAACAAAAATAAATTTTATGCGCAGAAAATTCAAAACTTGAAAGTGGATTCGACACATTTGAATCCCCCCCCCGCCAGGACAACGGAACTGGCGCGCCCATCACCGGCAACCGCACCTGCCACTGTCTCTGTCGCGGCGGCTCCCTCATCCTCCGCGGCCATATCGACGGGCAAATCCGGAAATGAAGCGACATTCGGCGGATCCGGATCAGCGCACGGGGGAGGAAGCGGCGGATCGGGATCCGGGCACGGTCAGGCACACGCCGGGAATGGGACCGGGAGTTCGTCCGATCAATTGCGAAAGAGATACCTGGCGGAACAATTTGAATACATCAAGAATCTTATCGAGAAAAATATCAAGTATCCTGCCCGGGCTTTAAGGATGGGGTGGTCCGGCAAGGTTGTCGTTTCATTCACAATACTTGAAAATGGCCATGTGTCGAACATGAAGATCATCAACAGTTCCGGTCATGATCTGCTGGATGAGAACATTCTGGAAACGATCAAAACCGTTGAACCTTTTCCTAAACCACCTGTAAGCGCGTCATTGAAAATTCCATTCGATTACAGAACGGAACAGTAAATTGTTCCGCTTGCGGCACGAACATGAGGGGACGGAATAAATATCGCTTTTGCCGTCACGTCAGTCATTAAAACGAAAAAATGCTTCTGGTAAAAGATTTTTCATATACGTATCCGGAAAGTGAATCCGCTGCTGTTTCCGGGATTTCCATGCATGTCAATGCGGGAGAATGCGTTTGTCTGACCGGCCAATCCGGATCAGGGAAGAGTACCCTCCTTCTGGCGATTAAAGGAATGTTGCGTAACGGAGCTGTTTCGGGCGCCATAGTTGTTGATGTGCCTGAAGACTCGTCAGACTGGGATCGGGACAAGGTGGGACTCGTATTCCAGAATGCAGAAACACAGATTCTGTGTTCGACAGTAGCCGAAGAAGTGGCTTTCGGCCCCGAAAATCTGTGCGTATCGCCGCAAGAAATCGGAAGACGCGTCGAAAAGTCCCTGGAATCGGTGCGGCTGGAAGGTTTTTGGGACCGTAACGTGGAAAGGATGTCGGCAGGGCAGAAACACCGGCTTGCCATTGCATCCGTATTGTCAATGAACCCAGGCTTGATTTTGCTTGATGAGCCGACTTCCCAACTGGATGCCACAGGAAAGTCAGAACTTGTTGAAGTTCTGAAAAAACTCAAGCAACAGGGATACGCACTGCTGGTAGTCGAACATAACCTGGAACCTTTCCGGGACCTGATCGATCGTTATCTGCTACTGGAGAACGGCCGTATCGTGGCGGCTTCCTGTCATGCACCGACCGCTTTCATTCCACCTGAAAAACCGAATTCCGGTCAAATCTCCATACGTGATATCGACGCAAATGAACCGGTTATTTATATCGAAAACCTGAATCTTTCCTATCCCGGAACAGGTCGAGTGTTGAAGGATATTCAAATTTCAATAAGCAGGGCCAGTCTTGTCCATCTGTTCGGCAAAAACGGCGCCGGCAAGTCAAGCCTGTTGCGGTGCTTGGCTGGTGCCCTCAAGGCTGACAGCGGAACCATACGGACGGCAGGCATTAAAATTTCCAGGCAAAACGGCCTTTTCGGCAAAGTCGGCTTTCTTTTCCAGAATCCCCAGAGGCAGCTGTTTGAAAATACCGTCCATGATGAAGTGGGTTTTGCCCTTAAGAGAATGAAGCTGCTTCCCATCGAGTTGCAGCGCCGTGTCATGGAAGCATTGGAAATATGCGAATCAGCTCACCTGGCAAACCGCCTTCCGCTTTCTCTAAGTTTCGGTGAACAGCACCGCGTCGCGCTGGCATCGGTGCTTGCCCCGAAACCGGAAATATTGCTGCTGGACGAGCCGTTTGCCGGCCTGGACGTGCTACAAAGGTTCCGTTTGCTGAATATACTTGCCGACCTCCGCGACAAATACGGCACGACGATATTAATTGCTTCCCATGACCCGCTCCCCGATCCGACATGGGCGGACCAGACTATAATCATGGAGTATGGCGAGATTGTGTAATAATTCTTTGCAAAAAAGACCCACAATGAACAGATGGAGTGATTACAGCTGCCAATACGTTGCAATCGATTCACCGGTTCATCGACTCGGGGCCGGTTGGAAGCTTCTTGCTGGAACCACCCTGAGCACAGCTGCGGTAATTGCCCACGAGCCATGGGCACTCTTTGCTGTTCTCGCGATTAATATAGCGTACTATTTTGCTTCCCGGCTTTCCTTTGCCGATCTATGGCGGGATACCCGTTATCTTATGGCACAGATGTGCATTGTGATGGCGCTATATCTGTCACGATACGGAATTCCCGAAGGCCTTTGGCCCGGCATGCGGATCGCTTTGCAGATCGCCCTTTTTTTCATCCCTGGCATCGTCTTCCTCCGTACGACACAGGCATCACAGATGATGCGAGGATTGAGTATAATATTGCCTTATCGTTTCTCATTCCTGGTATTTACCAGTTTGCGTTTTGTGCCCCTGTTCGCGCGTGAAATCCGGGAAATCGCCATGGCACAAAGACTTCGCGGGGCTCGCCTTACCACGCGGGAATTGATGAACCCCATGAATTGGCTGGACGCATTCCATTGCCTTTTTATCCCCCTGCTGGTGAGGGCTTTGAAGACTGCCGACGAGGCTGCGATGTCCGCTGAAGCCAGGGGGTTCGGCAAAAGGCCCGAACGCACCTATTTTGATACGATTATGATGAGGAGACCGGCCCAAGTTGATTATCATGCAAATGAACAGGAAAAATATCAATACCATCAAGCACTCTATATAAAACAGGAGCCTGAGCCCGTTAACTACTGCCCTTCCCGGGTCAGGCCGGACAATAATCCATCTGTGGAGGAATAATGCAGAGCAATATCCGTTTTCTTTGGACGAGTTTTACCTTGCGCGAGGCACTTTTACTGGGATTCTGTGCGACTTTTGTTATCCTCACACGCGCGGCGCTGAGGTTACACTTTTCCCTCCCAGGACATTCCATGTTTTTTATGATGTTTTTTCTTCTCATGGCCAGGGGCTGCGTTCCCAGAGTCGGAGCACCGACCATGGTAGGACTGATATCCGGGCTGATTTGCATGCTGCTGGGAATGACCAAGATGGGACCGCTAATACTGGCAAATTTCGTGCTGCCGGGTGTCATTGTGGATATTGGCGGCATAATTTATCCAAGGATGACGACCAGTTTCATTGCGTGTCTTGTAATCGGAACTATTGCGTCGGCCAGTAAAAACATATCGGGAATAGGATTGGATATGCTTCTCGGCATGGAAAGGGAAATAATCATCCGGCATCTAATAATTACCACAATTGGAAGCGCGCTTTTCGGGAGCCTCGGTTCCCTGCTGGTGCCTCCCGTAATACGGCGTCTGCAGGCTAATAACCTTGTTCCATCTTTTAAACAGTAGATGTTCGCTGAAAAATCAAACAAAAAAGGCCGTCGTTTCCGACAGCCTTTCTTTTGTTGAAGCTATTCAGTTTTGTTTAAGCAGCTTCTTCGGCGTGCTTGGGCCCTCTTCCGAGCGCGATCAGTTCCGCGCCGACCGATTCGCTTATCTGTTTAAGCTCGGTCATCCGGAGATGCTGCCCGTAGACTTTCAGGTCCACTCCTGAAACCGCTACAAGGATGTAGCGCGGCTGCTTGGAGCCGTCCACCAGTTTGTGTCTCTCTCTGTAAAAGATCTTGCCTGCCATGATAGGGATACCTCCTATGCTTTTTTTCCTCCCTGGGTACTTCGGAGGGGTTACCATTATAGTATATCCTCATGGCAGGTTTTTTTCAAATTCAATTACGCTCGTATGATGGTGCCTACTTTCTCCCCGTTGATGGCCTTTTCGATATTGCCGCGTTTATGACCGTTGACTATCCGGACTTCCTTTACGTTCACGGCATCCTTAAGCAGGTAAAGAACTTTTCGCTCCATCACCATGTCTTCCATGTCGAGACTGATCAATTCGTCAACAGTAACATCTTCAATCAGTTCCGCATCCGGATTTATCCTGGGATCTTCCGTGTAAAGCCCGTCCACATTCTTGACGAGTATGCAGGATTTTGCCCCTAGAACTTCAGCCATCAGAAAAGCACCCGTATCGGTGCGATGGGGAGGGATCAGGCCCACTCCCGGCGGATGCTCGTACAACCCGTAGGGCGGGGTCCCGTGGACAACGGGAAGCAGGCCCAGGTGCAGCATGGTCGGAAGGTCAAGCAGGTCGCCGGTCTTGATTCGCGTTCCGCCCCACTTCGAGAGAAGCAGGGTAACAATCTCGGCGTTCTGTTCGCTGATCTTGCCCGCCAGTTCGGCAAGGACCCCCGTCGGCATCCCGAGGTCGATACCAATGTCCAGGATGTGTCGAACGCGTACCCCACCTCCCGTTACGACAAGGATTTTGTGTTTTTTCGAAATCTCCCCAAGCTCTTCCATGAGCGGAAGCACCACATCCCTGCCGAAATCAATGACCCCATGGCCGCCGATCTTTACGACGTTCAATTCGGGAACCAGTCTGAGCTGCGGAAACCTGGCGTGCTTTTTCAGCAGGCCTTTGCGAACCAGTGTTTCGCCTTTGAGTTTACTGTCAAGTTCCAGTCTTTTGGTCATTATCCACCTATCCTTTATCCGGATTGTATGACGTATATCCGGGAAGTATCCGCCAGTTGAATAATCTCCTCCATGGAAATATTCCGGGTTCTGGATAATAGAAATTTAAGAAATTACCCGGTCTTCAAATTCTGATTGCCATATCTTTTATTGAAATAGTAGAGTTAAAAAATGGTATTTGCAATCCGTAGATTTTATTTTTCCATGTTGATAGCTATTTTTTGGGCTTTTCCGGCGTTACGCAGTTCCCGCATATGGAAATGCCGGGCAAAAACTCCTGAATACTCCTGCCCGGCCGGCTATATTCCGGTCCTCCCGGAAGATTTTCACAATTACATTCACGACTTGGGTTGTCCTGAGGACGTCAAAAATACAATCTCAATTTTCATTCCGTTTCTTCTGCCGATTGCCGCGCCATTTATTCTCGGTCATCTCAAAAAAACGGGTTTTTCCGGCTGCCGTGTCGAGGTCGCCGAAAGAGGTTTGGCTGTTAAAGCAGCGCGATAAATTCCATTCCACTTCAATGGGAAGCGGGGGTCGCGCAGTCGCTCTGGTCCCCCTGGATCTTCGCCACGGCGTGCGGCACACAGTCCCACACCGCTTCAATGTTTTCCACGGCGCCCCGCGGACTTCCGGGCAGGTTAATGATCAAGGTTCTGCCCCTGATGCCCCCTACGGCCCGTGA
>DASRZQ010000059.1:0-19262 GCA_035686205.1 Geobacteraceae bacterium | reverse complement strand
ATGGAATTGCTCATCTTCGACGGCAAAGTAAAGACCCACAAGAGGGCTCTCGCTCCAATCCATAAGGTTTGTAGGTAAGCCATAATGCTGCATATAGAACAGCCATTCGTACTCTTCGACTGGGGGCAAATTGATAAGTTTCACTGAGTTCTGTACGAACTTCTTATACAATCGAATAGCAGATTCGAAAGGATCGGCGTAGTTGCTCCTGTTTATTGAAGGTTCAAGCTCCCACCTGAATACCGAATGACCTCGAAACCATGTTGTGTCATCGGGATTTGTTTCGGTTTTTAGGCAAGTTATCAAATCTGACACGCTTGTGATATCTTTGGCTGGATGTTTCGCCATCAGTTCTCTCCTTCAAACTCAATTTTGATACAACAAGTATTTGATGAGCCCCTGCTCAACTGCCCATTTTTCGCAAAATTAAAATGTGCCAATTTAATATTGACGCAACTGCCTGAAAAATATAGTATGTTGGTTCTGTCTAATATTCCGATAGGGCAGTTGAGAGGTTACGAATAAATATTCCATTTCGGCTTTTTTCAGACAAATGAAATATACTGCCGTTCATGAGTTAAGTCAAAGGAGAAATTTAATGATGCGAATTCCGAATGTTGTTTTGGACAAGTACGTTACTCATCTCAGAAACAAAAGGGTCCATCCAGCCCGATTTGATGAATACAAGAAATGGCTGCGCTATTTCCTTGATTTCTGCGATAAATATCCGGTTCCCACAACCAAGGCGGAAAGGGTGCGGTTATTCTGCGAAAAGCTGAAGGAGAAGAAACAGACGGAGACGCAACGTGAGCATGCTGCCCGTGCGGTTTCGCTCTATTTTGAGATGCCGGAGAATAGAATTGCGACTCCGGTAGACGTCTTGTCCGCGCAACCTGACCATATGCTTTCGGAGGAGCCCCATTATGTCTCCGAGGAAGCGCCGCGGTATTCGATTTACGCCTCCCGAAAGTCCCAGTACACCGAGGCCGGTTATCAGGAAAGGTCTGCTTCGCCGGAATGGGACAAGGTCATTTCAATCATGGCCGCCGAGATAAAGATTCGTCACTATTCCCGCAAGACGCTCAAGACCTATGCGCTATGGTCCCGCAATTTTCAGCGGTTCCTGAAAGACAAGCCGCCCGGTGAACTGACGACTGAAGACGTAAAGGAGTACCTCTCATTCCTGGCTGTCAAGTGCAAGGTGGCGGCCTCGACCCAGAACCAGGCATTCAATTCACTGCTGTTTCTCTTCCGTCACGGACTGAAAGGCGAGTTTGGCGATCTGCGCGGGGTGCCGAGGGCGAAAAAGTCGCACTATGTACCGACGGTTCTCTCCCGTAAAGAGATCGACGCCATCCTGGAGCAACTTTCCTATCCGAATGCCCTGGTGGCGAAAATGCTCTTCGGATGCGGTCTGAGACTGTTCGAGGGGCTGCAGCTTCGGGTCGGGGATTTCAATTTCGAGGCGGGCGTTCTCACGGTGCACGGCAAAGGGAAAAAAGACCGGACGGTTCCGCTGCCGGAATCGATCATTGCGGAACTGAAAAAGCAGATGAAGGTGGTTGCGGAACTGCATGAACAGGATCTGGCCGCGGGATACGACGGGGTTTTCCTGGATGACGCAGTCGAAAGGAAGTATCCCGGCGCGCCGAAGGAATACGTACAACAGTGGTTCTTTCCACAGAAATACCTTACCGTAACGGCAGAGAGCGGGGAGCGGCGGCGTTACCATCTTCATGAATCGGACTTCCAGAAGGCGCTTCATGAAGCCGTCCGAAAAGCGAAGATCCCGAAACGGGTCAAGTCGCATACGTTCCGCCATTCCTTCGCCACCCACCTGTTGCAGGCGAATTACGACATCCGGGTAATCCAAAAACTTTTAGGCCACGCCAGTCTCAAGACGACTATGATCTACACTCACTGCGTTCCGGTCAGGACGGTAAAAGAGCCCAAAAGCCCGCTGGATTTTTGAAGGGGAGGATGTCGCGGTTTAAATGATTTTTTATGATCAGGTTATTTCCTGCGCACCTTGAACCCCGCCTTTTCAAGCCCGCTCAGGTCGAGACCGCCGGTCTTCTCCTTGTTTTCATCCTTCTCTTTTTTCTTTCGTTGAGAGCTTCCGCCCTCCGCCTCGCGGATCGAAAGGGAAATCCGCTTGCGCTCGCAGTCCACGGCCAGCACCTTCACTTTCACCGACTGTCCGACGCAGACCGCCTCGTTGGGGTCCTTGATGAACCGGTCCGCCAGGTGGCTCACATGGACAAGCCCGTCCTGATGCACGCCGATGTCGACGAAGGCGCCGAAAGCGGTGACATTGGTTACCACTCCCTGCAGCACCATTCCTTCCTTCAGGTCCGATATCTCGCGGACATCGTCCCGGAATGCGGTAGCCTGGAATTCCCGGCGCGGGTCGCGGCCGGGCTTCTTCAGTTCTTCGGTTATGTCCCGAAGGGTCGGCAGTCCGACGGAGTCCGTCACATAGCGGCTGAGGTCGATGCGGGAGGCAAGGGCGGGATCGGCGGCCAGTTTGTCCAGCGAAACGCCGAGGTCTTCCGCCATGGCCTCGACAACCGGGTATCGCTCGGGATGGACCGCCGTATTGTCGAGGGGATGGTCGCCCCCCCTGATGCGGAGGAAGCCGGCCGCCTGCTCGAAAGCCTTGGCGCCGAAACGGGGCACCTTGAGCAGGGCCTGCCGCGAAGGGAATCCGCCGTTTTCGTCCCTGTGCCGGACAATGGCCTTTGCCAGGGAGGGGCCGACGCCGGAGACATAGGACAGAAGCGCCCAGGACGCCGTGTTGAGGTCGACCCCAACAAAGTTGACGCAGGATTCGACAACCGCGTCCAGCGCCTTTTTCAGCTGTGTCTGGTTCACGTCGTGCTGGTACTGGCCGACGCCGATGCTCTTGGGGTCGATTTTCACCAGCTCGGCCAGCGGGTCCTGCAGTCGCCGGGCGATGGATATGGCGCCGCGCACGGTCAGGTCGAGCTCCGGGAATTCCTCCCTTGCGATCTCCGATGCCGAATAGACACTGGCCCCGGCTTCGCTTACCATGATCACCGGCAGCCGACTGCCCGCTTCCGCAAGGACATTGCGCACGAACTGCTCGGTTTCCCTGCCCGCGGTGCCGTTGCCCACCGCGATCATCTCGCAGCCGTGGGCTTCTACCATGCGGAGCAGTTCTTTCCCGGCCGCTTCGGCCTTACCCTCGCCCGTGTGCGGGTAAATGGCGGCATTGCCGAGAAAGCGGCCGGTGCCGTCCACCGCCGCAAGCTTGCAGCCGGTTCGAAGGCCGGGGTCGATGCCCAGTACCCGCCTGCTCCCTGCCGGAGGGGCGAGGAGAAGGTTTCTCAGGTTCTCGGCGAAAACCTTGATGGCGGCTTCCTCTGCGCGCTGCTTCGCCTCCAGGCGCAGTTCCACCTCTATGGAAGGGGCCATGAGCCTTTTATAGGCGTCTTCCACCACGCTCTCGAGCAACGGGCCGAAAATGCCGGCTCCCGTGGCGAGCCGCGCCTTGAGCCCAGCAAGGATTTCCTCCACAGGGGCAAGGATGGTGAGAAGCAGTATCTCTTCCTTTTCCCCGCGGCGCATGGCGAGCATCCGGTGTGACGGGACATCCTTCAGGGGCTCCTGGAAATCGTAATACATCTCGTATTTGGTGACGGCCTCTTTCTTGTCGGCCGCCACCCGCGAGGAAAAAATGCCCTGGTCGCCGGTCAGGCGGCGGACAAAGGCGCGAAGGTCAGCGTCCTCGGCAAAGCGTTCCGCCAGGATATGTCCCGCCCCTTCCAGCGCCGCGGCCGCGTCGGGCACTTCCCGCTCCGCGTCCACGAAGGGGAGGGCCGCTTCCTCCGGTGTTCCGGCCGTTATTTCCCTGGCGGCGATCAGGTCGGCAAGGGGTTCCAGCCCCCGTTCGCGGGCGATGGTGGCTTTTGTCCTGCGCTTTGGCTTGAAGGGGAGGTAAAGATCTTCCAGTTCCGTCTTCTGCCTTGTCGTTTCGATCCTCGCCTTCAGCTCGGGCGTCAGCTTTCCCTGTTCTTCTATGGATTTGAGCACCGTCAATTTGCGCTCTTCCAGCTCGGTAAAGTAGGTGAGCCGCTCATCGATATCGCGGATCGCCACTTCGTCAAGCTCTCCGGTGCGCTCTTTCCTGTAGCGGGCGATAAACGGCACGGTCGCGCCTTCCCGCAGCAGCTCCGCCGTGTTTTCCACCTGAAACGGTTTAAGCCCCGTTTCTTCGGTAATCCAGCCGAGGACGTGAGGAATGTTTTGTATGTTCATGGACATGGTTGTACCTCTCTGTTGCAAGATATTAAACGTAATCCTGTATCCGTGACGCCTTCACGCCTTCGCCAGCGCGGAGCGCCTCGGTTTTTGCATTCCGGCGGGATGATGCTGCCCGACGAAGTTCACCGGCATAAAAGGCACGTTACTGTGCCGGCGGCGCCGAACCACGGCATTCCGCTTGCTCGGCGTGAAGGCGTCACGGATTCAGGGTAATAAGAAAGTTTAACGTTCGAAGTAAAGGCCTGAAGATATAAACTTTGAACTTTAAACCTTTAACTTTTAACTTTCAACTACCTTTAAACGGGGCATGGATACTAGCACAGGATGACGGGCTTTTGGAAGTGGCGCTTCTAAGAAAAAAGGGTTTTGAGAGATATCGGCCGTGTTAATTGAAAATGTCTCGACTTTTTGTATTTTCCCGGTAAAATTCACCAAAAAATAACGTGCTTCGGCAAAGGCAGGCCTATCTGTCCGGAAGCCTTTGATAATTAGCAACCGATAATCCGGCCGGAAAATTGCATAAAACTGTTTCAGGGTTGCTCCGCTCCTTTAAACCTGGCCGTACTATTCACAATAAGAACGTTCCATATTTAACCATTAAGAACCTAAAATGAAGCGGTGGCGCTCAGCGATTTCGCCTTCGTTTGCCGGCCTTCTGTCGCCTGACAGGCCCGCGATATCCGATATATCGTGCCTATGTGGTGCTATTGGCGATTCCGGACAAGTCGGTTGGGCAGAAGCCATAATCTTGATGTAAACATGCACAAAGAAATGGTGAGAACATGATAATCGAATGCCCCCAATGTCGCCTCAGCGGCAATGTCAACGAGGTTGAACTTCCCGCGGAAGGGCGGTACATGAGTTGCCCCCGGTGCAAGACCAACTTCCATGTGGCCAAGCCGGCGCTTCCGTCGGACAGCCGTTACCTCATGAACACATGCCCTGTTTGCCAGTATTCTACATTTACCGACGAAATGTTCGCGGTCTGTCCCAAATGCGGGCACTCCGGCAAGGACTACAAGAAAGTGCTCAAAAAAAGGGAGGAACCCGTACATCATGCTCCTCCCCGGCAGGATTTGCCCCCCCTGCAGGAGGATATGGAACAGCTGAAGCGTGAGCTTGACGCACTGACCCTCTCCCACCACAATCCGGACCTGGTCAAGGCTCCGGCGGAAGCGGCCGCGGCGGAACCGGTCAAGGCCCCCGAACCGGTCAGGTGGACCGGCTGGCTCTGCGTAGCCGCCGGGGCGGCGCTTGTCCTGCTCGGGTTTCTCGGGCTGAACAATTATTACAGCAAAGACTGGCAGGCAATCCTTTCAGAGCCGCTTCTCGAACCGCTTTCCAAGACCCGGGTCTTTTTCAGCCTCGGTTTTCTGCCCTGGCTGAGGACTCTCGTGGGCATCTGGATCATCGTGGTTGCGAGCCAGTTCCTGACCATGCAGGTCTGGGCGCGCAGGGAACTTGAGAGGTGCGCCTGGGGCGGCCTTGCCCTCGGCGTGATCAACGAAGTCGTCGGCTTTGTCGAGTGGGTCAGGATATCGTCCAGTTCTCCTTCTTTTGTCTACTTCGCGGTCGGAATCCTGGGGTCACTGTTCATGGTGCTCGTATGGAGCGCCCCGCCGCTGACACTCCTCTGGTACCTGCGGAGGGATACCATCTTGAGCGAGTTTCCCGAAGATTAAAAGCTAGTTTGCAAACAAGCTCTTACTTCCGCGCATTGTCAGCCGGTGAAAAAAATTGTCAATTTTTTTTGCCTTTCACGTCAACCTCCCGTGATGCAATGCGTTACATTAAGCAAAAGTTGCAAAATTTACCCATCGGGAGGATAGAAATGAAAAAAATTCTGGCAGCTATCGGCATGACGGGGATCATCGGTATCATGGCAGCGGGGGCGGCGCTTGCGGGCGACAATGACCCGGTCATCCAGCAGAGGGAAGCCAACCAGGAGGCGCGGATCGATCAGGGAGTCAAGAGCGGCCGGTTGACGCCGAAAGAAGCGGGCCGGCTCGAAGCGCAGCAGGCAAGGATCCAGCAGAGGGAAGATCGGATGAAGGCGGACGGAAACCTGACCGCGGCGGAAAGAAGACGGCTCACCAGCCAGCAGAATCGCGCCAGCCGGGACATCTATCGCCTGAAGCACAATAACCGGACCGCCAACGTCCAGTAAATGCCGGAGTTGCCGGTCTTTTCTCAGGAATGCCCCTGTTTCCTCCAAAGAAACAGGGGTTTTTTCGGAGATTCCCGCCAAAGTTTTATTGTCGACATAAGGAAATATATAATCCTAAATTCTTGACCCCTTCACGCCTTCGTCTGCGCGGAATGCCTCGGTTTTTTGCATTTCCCTGGAATTAGACCGCTCGGCGAAGTTCACCCGGAAAAAGGCGCGAGACGGTGTCAGCGGCGTTTAAACCCTGGCATTCTGCTCGCTTCGGCGTGAAGGCGTCAAGAATTCGGGACAAAAAGAACCCCCAAGGAAAGTCGGAGTTTTAATTAATGCCTTGGGGGCGAGATGGAGGACACATTTTATTTATACTAAAATATTGTATACATCAAATGAAATTTTTTAGCATGGATAAAAAAATAACTAAAAACGGACAGATCCTGTTTTGCGGGAAAAAGCCGCGGCCATGTACCATCCCGTAACATGCGCGGATTACTCGGTTTCCCGGCCGGCTTCGAGGAGCGCGTCCCGGATTTTCTGCTCCGCCCGCACGATTGTTTCGTATGCACGGGCCTCTTTTTCCGATAATTCAACCGTTATTTTTATGGATTTCTCCGCTCGCGCGGCGGCACCTCCGGCATTTCTCCCCGCTTCCTCGTCGTCGCAAGGAATGGCATAACGTTCGTTTATCTCGTAGAGTTCCGGCACGGTGAAAAGTTCGCCGAGAACGGACAAAGCGCCTTCTTGTCTCCGGCGTGCGTACTCTTTCCGTTCGGATTTGGTTTCCCGGCCGTCATCGGACTCCTTCGCGGCCATGTCCACGCAACCGCGGCAAAACTCCCTGAACAGGGTGACGATTTCCTTCTCGGAACGGGAGAACACCCTCATGTATTCCTTGCAGTCCCTGACCGCCTGCAGCCGGTTTCTCCAGCGGGATAAGATCCGTGAGACGGTCATGGCTGCCGCATGCCCTTCCAGCAGGCATTCGGCGTAGGCTCCCATCCCGTCGAGACGGACCAGCGCGTTGTCAATGTACTTGGCGTAGGGATCTCCGTACCGAGCCGCGCTGTCCGGTTCCAGGAGGTGACTGAACTCTTTTTCGCAGATCTCTTCCGTTTTTTCGATAAAAAGCGCCGATAATGATTTTTTTTCGTTCTCCGCCATGGGCCCCTCCGTCCGACGTCACCGCCTGCTTCCGGGCAGGTCCGTCACGGTTATGATGCAAAAGAATCGTTTGCCTCGCGAGACCGCATTATAGCATTTGCCGATGAAATAGCAATGCCGGCCAGGGCCGGGTCCTTGTCATTTAACACCTTTACCGTTCAGGAATGGTCCGTATTTCTTGTCACAGTCCTGGATATGGTCCGTAAGCCACTGTTTCAGAAACTCCATGATGTCCTGGGTGAGTATCGGCTCTCCCCGGCGGTGTGCTTCCATGGTTTCCCTGACCTGCAGCACCAGCATGTTGTGCTGTTTCTTGTGTTCTTCATATCCGGGAAAACCGTGATTTTTCATCTGCTGCTCTTCATCAGCGAAATGGGTCATGGTATACTGTGCCAGTGACTGGAGTATCTCTCCCAGCACTTCGCGCCCTTTTCCCACTTTCATGGCGTCGTGCATCTGGTTGACCATGGCGACGAGCTTTTTGTGCTGATCGTCGAATTTTCCTATCTTCACGCTGAATTTGTCATTCCATTCGATTAATGCCATCGTTTTTCTCCTTTGTCCGATAAATGTTATCAATTTAATCGTCATCCGAAAGCAAAACTTTAACGCAATCCGCCGTTTTGCAAGATTTGCGGCTTTCCGGAGCCGTCCCGCCCTTGATTTTTTGGAAATCGTCATTATTGTTTTAATGCAAGGGCTGCCGCGAATGCAGCGGGCGGCCCGCGCCGATGTCTGACCTGAAGAACTGGTGAACATTATGGCGATTGATTACAAGGATTATTACGAAATACTGGGGGTGGGGAAAGACGCTTCCCAGGACCAGATCCGGCGCGCCTACCGAAAACTGGCGCGGAAGCATCATCCCGATATCAGCAAGTCGCCGGATGCGGAGGAAAAGTTCAAGGAGCTGAACGAGGCATACGAGGTGCTCGGCGACCCTGAAAAGAGGACCAGGTACGACCAGTTGGGCGCCACATGGCAGGCCGGCTATGGTACGGGTCCTCCCCCCGATTGGGAAGGGGCTCAATTCAGCTACAGCACCGATGACGCGGGTCAGTTCAGCGACTTTTTCCGGACCCTGTTCGGCGGCGGGCGCGGTGCATGGCAGGAAGCGGAACTGCGCGGCGGGGCGACCCGGAGGCGGCGCGGGCGCGACCATGAATCGGAAATCGGGATATCCCTGGAGGATGCCTATCACGGCGGCAGCAAGACAGTGGACCTGGAGCGCGTAGAGATCGGCGGTGACGGCCGTCCGGTCCGTGTCCGGAAAAGCTACGAAGTAAAGATACCGGCCGGAATAACCGAAGGGTCCCTCATTCGCCTGTCGGGCCAGGGCGGCGAGGGAAGCGGCGGAGGTGCGCCGGGAGACCTGTATCTGAGGGTCCGCATCCGTCCCGATTCCAGATTTGCGCTGCATGACCACGACCTGGCGTACACGGTGGATATTTCTCCCTGGGAGGCAGCCCTGGGGACAAAAATCACCATTCCGACGATCGACGGCAAGGTAAGCATGACTCTTCCGCAGGGGACCCAGACCGGGCAAACCTTCCGGCTGCGCGGAAAGGGAATGCCGCTCGGAGGCGGGTCTTCCCACGGGGATATGCTCGTGACGACACGTGTCGTGGTTCCCACGAAACTAACGGAAGAGGAAAAACGCCTGTTCGGAGAGCTGGCCCGGGAATCGCGATTCCAGCCAAGGCACTGAGCGGCGGTCACCGGAGAGGGCAATGAAACGTCTACATTTTGATGTGATATTACGGACCAGGCATGAACTGGCGTCCACGCCGGGATCGCCATGGATATCGCTGGCGGAACTTTCCAGGCTGTGCGAGTGCCAGGTTCAGGTCGTAAGGAAATTCATCGATGCGGGGCTGGTGGAGCCGGTCAAAGAAGATGCGGCCCCGGTTTTCAGTACGGCGTCGGTCATCAGGGTGAGAAAGGCGTTGCGCCTGAAGAGGGACCTGAACCTTAATTTCGACGCCGTCGCCCTCGTTATGGAGCTGCTGGACCGCATCGAAGAGCTCGAAAGAAAAAACCGGCGAGTTTGATATTCTTTTATTGCCCCGGCAACGACTCCCGGTAGAAAAGCAGCACGAATCCGACGGCAATCATGCAGACGGTCCAGAGAAAACCGGGGAAACGGTTTGCCGGAGGGGTCAGCCGGAGCTCCAGCCAGCGGCCTACGCCCATCAGCACGGCCAGGAAGCCGATTGCATTGTGGGAGACCTCGATCAGAAAAGCCCACTTGCTGACGAATGGCGAATGCGAGTGGGTCAGGAGCAACGCGCCGCCCACGGCGCACAGCAGCGGGAAAATGTAACTCCGCCGCGCATTGCCGGACGGTTTCTCAACGCGAACGCGCCATTCGAAGAATGCCAGAAAGAAAACCAGCACGGTTGCCATGCGGTGCTGCAGAACCCCCGGCGCAATAAGCGTCTCCCAGAATCCTTCGTAACCGAAAGGCCATCCGTTAGGCTCGCCGATCAACAGGATGAACAGCCCGAGAAGCAGAAAAAGAAGCGGCCAGTGCCTTGCCGCGCGAACCTTGCCGGTGCGGTCGAGCATTGCGCAACAGCCCGTAATCAATACGAGTAGCCCGGCGATATTATGGTTGAAATTGCTTTGCAGGCGGTCCAGCGTGCCTGGGACCGAAAAAGGATCCAGCGATGACGCCGCTCCGGCAAGCATGTCCCTGAATGCCGGCGGGGTCAGCCGGGGCATTTGGGGGGCGAACGTATTCAATACTTCCAGGAAGCTTGCCCGACCGGCCTGTACGTCCACGGCAGGCGGCTGGGAGGTGAGCGCGGCGGCGGCAAGAATAATGATCATGCCCGCTCCCGCCTCGACTTCGGCAAAAGCGGGGGTCAACAGATCGATCCCGCTCCGGTCGTTTTCCCGTATCCAGCGTCTTATGGCAAAGAGGTTCGCGGCGCCGAGCCGCAGTATTGAACCGAGCAAGGCGATCTATGTGAGAACCATCACACCGTAAGCCGTACCCACAAACCCACCGAAACTTCCAATGTACTTGAAAGCCAGGTAAATTCCGGTTGCAGCAAGGACTGTGACTGACAGTATCGCCAGGGGCGAGAAGCGTTCGAGGAGTATCGGCCAGACTTCGCCGAACCCGGCACTTCCCCGCATCCGCCGGTGCAGGAGTACAAGATGGGTAACGCCGCCGATCCATATGATCGCCCCGAGCTGATGGAGAACGGTGCAGACCGCGAGGGGAACGACGCCTTCCAGGCGGCTCACGGCATGTACCATCCATGCGCCGTCGGCCATGAGAAGGGCCGCCGTGACAATAATGGCCGTCCACAGCGTTTTCGAAAAGGAGCGTTTAAGCAGGAAAAGGGACAGGACGGCAATTGCCAGGGCAAACACCGTCCGGAACAGGCCGGCGCGGGCGAATCCGGTTGCCAGGAAAGCGCCGAGCGGCCAGCGGCCCAATTCGTCGGCCAGCGCCCATGGTCCGATCAGAAGCAGCAAAAGCTGGCAGAGGGCTATCAGAATTGCGCCCGCCATAACAAGACGCAGAACTCCGGAAATTGCGCCCTTCACCGTGCCCGGTCCGTTTCGAACGGGGTGGAGCACCACCATGGCAAAGATGATGCCGCCGATGGAAAATGCCATGCCGATCAGGATGAGGGCCTTGAACAGAACTTCCAGAAATCCCGACAGGAGTATCATTCGGGCATTCTCCTCACTTTATGCTGAAATGAAGAATTCCCAGCGTGGCATGACCGTCCGTGGCCAGCACCTTGTAGCGGAGAACATAGATGCCCGGTTTAAGACGCGGCACGGGGATCACAAGAAGCTCCGGTGACGGGGCCATGGCTCGCTTGTCTTGCGGGGCAGGCATGACGATCTTTTTGCCGTCGCCGGATTTCAGGTCATAGACTGCAAGCGAATGGACAATTTTGGCGTCGAACCGCAAGACAATCTGCGTCGGAGGTTTTTGGAGGGTTTCTCCGTCAGCGGGATACGATTCAATGACTATCGCATGGGCAAATACGGGTCGGGTTTGGACGCAGAGCGACATTATCATCGTGATGGCTGTCATGAAAACCGCTGAAAGTCTGATGCCGGAGTGAATCATTTTTGCCTCGATTTGCCGGTTTGTCTTATTTATCGCGAACCGGCTCTCAAAATAATCTAGCACATTATCCGGCAAAGCCAAGCGGAGGGAGTTTTCAAGATGTTCACGGGTTCATGCGTATGAATGGTTTTACCGCCGGCCGATTTTGTGGTAAGTTCATCAATTGAACCACCGGTCTCCATTTATTGATTGGAAAAGTCGGAAACTGAAAAATGGCTTCACTATACATACACTACCCGGTAACAAAAGAAGAGCTTTCGTTCCTGACCGGAGAAGAGCTTCGCATGTACTGCGAAAGGCTGGCGATTCTCAAATATCATGGCATGCCCGGATACATCGCGGAAAGGGTCGCGTATATGCTTGTGATGCTGGAAGTGCCCGAAAAGGCGTACTGATTTCCAGGGTTATCGAAAGTTCTTGCTCAAATTCCTGAAACTCCGAAAAGGGCCGGGCCGGATGGCCGGGCCCTTTTCGCATTTACAGGTTATTCCTCTTGCTTGCGAGGATATAAAATATCAGCAGGGGAATGGACAATAAGCGTAAACAGGATTTGAGTTCTTGACAATTATGATGAAGTTATTATAAACTCACATAATAATCAGAGGAGTGAAATATGAGACTTTCAACTAAAAGCCGTTACGGGTTGCGCGCTCTTTTCGACATGGCTTACAACTCCGGTACTCTGCCCGTCCAGATCAAGGATATTTCCCGCAGGCAGGAAATATCCCCGCGCTACCTGGAGCAGATCTTCCAGAGTCTCAAGAAGGCGGGCATCCTGAAGAGCAAGAGGGGCCCCCAGGGCGGCTACTACCTTGCAAGGAAGCCTGAGCTGATAACCGTCAAGGAAATCCTTGAAGCCGCCGAAGGAGATACCCTGCTCGTCGACTGCCTGGACGAGAAGAAGTCGAAAAAGAACCCCTGTCCATTCGATGCCGGGTGCGTTACCCAGACGGTATGGATGGAAGCGACTGAAAAACTGAATGATTTTTTTGCCCATATGACCCTCAGGACTCTTTGCGAAAAGGGGCAATCGATGGGTGTCAAAAGGGAGCAGGACCACAGGTTTACTTATTACATTTGACGGATCCATCACCCGAAACAGGTTATGTCCGTCATTTTTTTCATTTCCATCTGTCAGATTAAGCAGCCTTCTTTTGGGGGATAGTTCCCGGATTTGAAGATGAGTCTACAAAGCGGTATTCCACCCACCCCCCCCTTTATCAGGTGGCATCCGGATGGACGCCGGATAAGAATTTTGCCAAAGGAGGCGTATATGCCTGTTGTCAAAAGCGAAAAAATACTTGAACAGATCGGGAACTGCCCGCTGGTCAGGCTGAAAAGTTTTGAAACGGAGGATTCCGCGGCGGTCTACGCCAAGGTTGAAGCATTCAATCCCGGCGGCAGCATAAAGGACCGCATCTGCCTGGCGATGATCGAGAAAGCCGAGCAGGACGGTTGCCTGAAGCCCGGCAGCACGGTGATCGAGCCGACAAGCGGGAATACCGGAATCGGTTTGTCCATGGTCTGCGCCGTAAAGGGCTACAAGCTGATTCTGACCATGCCGGACACCATGACCATAGAGCGGAGAAGGCTGCTGTCCGCTTACGGCGCGGAGCTGATCCTGACCCCGGGTGCGCAGGGGATGCGCGGGGCTGTGCAGAAAGCGGAAGAGCTCGCTGCCGCCCACGGATACCTTCTTCCGCAGCAGTTCAAAAATCCCGCCAATCCTGAAATGCACCGGAAAACGACTGGACCGGAGATAATCGCCGGGATGGCCGGCCAGTCCATAGACGGATTTGTGGCCGGGGTGGGAACCGGCGGCACCATAACGGGAACCGGAGAAGTCCTCAGGGCGCACAATCCGGCGGTCCACATCGTGGCTGTCGAGCCTGCCGACTCGCCGGTGCTTTCGGGCGGAATGCCCGGCCCGCACAAGATCCAGGGAATAGGCGCGGGATTCATTCCCGAAGTCCTGAACACCGCCATATACGACGAGATTATTCCCGTCAGCAATGAAGACGCCTACAAGCATACCAGCCGCCTGGCGAGGGAAGAGGGGCTGCTGGCCGGTATTTCCTCGGGGGCGGCCCTGTGCGCCGCGTTAAAGGTGGCCAAAAAGCTCGGCAGGGGGAAAAATGTCGTTGTTATCCTGCCCGATACGGGAGAGAGATATCTTTCGACGGGGGTGTTTGATTAAGACCTGAATCCGTGACGCCTTCACGCCTTCGCCTGCGTGGAACGCCTCGGATTTTCCGTGATCCGTGTCCGGTTTCCGCTCCCCGTAAAGCCATGTCCACGGACACGGATCACGGTCACGGACTACGGAATAAACCCCGGCATTCTGCTTGCCTCGGCGATCAGGCGTCACGGATTCAGGTTTATATTTGGGAGAATCATGGATTCGCTTCACGAAAAATTTGAAAAGTTGAAGGAAATAATCGGGAACATGGGTTCGGTTTTGATAGCCTTTTCCGGGGGAGTCGACTCAACATTCCTGCTCAAGGCCGCCCATGAGATACTGGGAGAAAAAGTCTGCGCCGTTACGGCCGTTTCGCCGACCTACCCGGTTTCGGAATTCAGGTCGGCGGCGGCACTGGCGGGCAAGATCGGCGTCAGGCACCTGACGGTGGAGTCCAACGAGCTGGAAATTCCGGGGTTCATGGAAAATCCGAAAGACCGGTGCTATTTCTGCAAAAAGGAATTGTTTCAAATCCTGGTGGATAAAGCGGCCGTGATGGGATTTGCCTGTGTCGCCGAGGGAAGCAACACGGACGACCTGGGTGATTACCGCCCGGGGCGCAGGGCCGTCGAGGAGCTGAAAGTCAGGAGCCCGCTTCTGGAAGCCGGCCTGACAAAGGAGGAAATTCGCGGGCTGAGCCGTGAAATGGGGCTGCCGACATGGGACAAGCAGCCGTATGCCTGCCTTGCGAGCCGTTTCCCTTACGGGGTGCAAATAACCGGAGACAGGCTCCATCTCATCGAGGTTTGCGAGGAATTCCTCAAGGAAAAGGGGTTCAGAAGCTACCGGGTCAGATTTCACGGAGAAACCGCCAGGATAGAAGTGGGTGAAAAGGAACTCGACAGGTTTTTTGATCCCCGCCTTCGCCGGGAAGTCGTAAGCTGCTTCAAGGAGGCGGGCTTCATCTATGTAGCCCTGGACCTGCAGGGATACCGGACGGGGAGCATGAATGAAGCGGGCTAAGGGCTAAAGGTAAAGGGTAGAAAGCCGGGACCGGTGAGAATGTTTTTCCTTTTGCCTTTAGCCCTTAGCCTTTTGCCTGCCGTTACTTCACTTCCACCTTAATCTGCTTCGACCTGGTTTCCGCCTTCTTCGGCAGTGTTATGGAGAGAACGCCCTTGTCGCAGGAGGCCTTGACTTTTTCCTGGTCGACGGTGTGCGGCAGGGAGAAACTGCGCTGGAAAGTCCCGTATAACCGTTCGATCCGGTGATAATTCTCCTTCTGTATTTCCTGGTCGTGTTTCCTTTCACCGCGGAGAACCAGCGTATTGTTCTCGATCTTTACCTCGATATCTTTCTCTTCCATGCCCGGAAGCTCCGCTCTTATGACGACGGCTTCTTCGTCTTCATAAATGTCGACCAGCGGCTGCCAGACTCCTTCCCGCATCTCTTCACCCTGCTGCTTGCTCCATGCCAGGTCCAGAAGCCGGTTCATCTGTTCCTGCATGGCCCGCAGTTCGTTGAAAGGGTTATATCGCACGATCCCCATAGTGTCCTCCCGAACGGTTACCAGTTTTTAACATAAAATTAATCATCTTTTTAACAAAGTCAAGGGGGAGAAAGCCTTTTGCCTTCTCCCCCCGTTCGTTTTTCCCTCTTTTTTCTTTTTTCCAAAAGGAAATTTAAACAGAATTTTTTCTGTTTTTTTTTATATATATTTTATTGTTTGGTTATATGTGTTTCCCTTTCGGTATTGTGTGTTTCAGTTTTTTCGAGCCATCATACAGGGTTTGTTTAATCATCCCCCGTTTTTCTTTAAGATCCTTTTTGTCGTAACCTTCCTCCAATCTTACCTCAACTTCGTCGGCCAATTCCTCGATTCTTTCCATTTCTCTTTCAGATGTCATATACACCCCTCTGGAAACTTTTTTCATCGAGTCCTGAAAGGATCAGGACGACTTGAGATCATCACCTCCTTCCTTCCTGAAAACATTGTATCAGATTTTTGCCCGCGGGCAAACCGTTTGGTTGGCCGCCCACCGGCAGGACCGGTGCCGGCCCGAATTTGCGCTGTTTCCCGTTGCCGGGGTGCTGCTCGGAAGAGGTCGCTATTCTCCCTTGAAGAAGGTGAGCTTATCGGATAATATGCCGGTTGTAACGACAAATCCGACATGCATCGCCGGCTCCAGTGGCGTATGCGCATGAAGCGGGGAGATTATGCTGGTTTACAAGGTAGTGGAAGTGAATACGGTCGCCGAAGAGAACCTGGAAAATACGCTTAACGAATGGACCCGCCTCGGCTGGCGCCTGGACAGCATGCAGTTTGCCATGCGCGAATCCAGCAGAAGGCCATCCATGGCATTCGTCATCTTTACCAGGGAAGAGGAGGAATAATGCCGGAAAAGCAGACCCTGTATCTGGTCGACGGATCTTCCTATATCTATCGCGCCTATTACGCAATACGTCATCTCAGCTCTCCCAGGGGCTTTCCCACCAACGCCCTTTACGGATTCACCCAGATGCTGCTCAAGGTGCTGAAAGAGCGGAAGCCCGACCACATCGCGGTCGTTTTCGACGCCGGCAGGGAAACGTTCAGAACGGCGATCTATCCGGACTACAAGGCGAACCGGTCAGCCATGCCGGACGACCTTGTCCCCCAGATCGCGCCGATCAAGGAAATGGTGCGTGCGTTCAACATCCCGGCGATGGAGCTGCGGGAGTACGAGGCGGACGATATCATCGGCACCATTGCCCGGGACTGCGCCAAGAAAGGGATGGAAATCGTGATCGTCACGGGCGACAAGGACCTGATGCAGGTTGTCGGCGAAAACATTACCCTTTTGGATACCATGAAGGACAAAGTGACCGGGGTCGACGGGGTGCTTGAGCGTTTCGGGGTGCCCCCGGAGCGGGTGATCGACGTCCTCGGCCTGGCCGGAGACACTTCTGACAATATCCCCGGAGTGCCTTCCATCGGTGAAAAGACCGCAATGAAACTGATCCGGGAATTCGGCTCCCTGGACGAGCTGCTGGCCAGGGCCTCCGAGGTCAAGGGAAAAACCGGGGAGAAGATAAGGGAGTTCGCGGACCAGGCCCTGCTGTCCCGAAGGCTTGCCACCGTCAATTTCGAAACCCCCATCGAATACCGGTTCGAGGAGCTTGCCGCCGGCCCGCCGGACAACGGAAAACTGGCGGAACTGTTCAGGGAATACGGTTTTACCACCCTGATGAAGGAATTGACGAGCGAGGCGACCCTGAGCACCGACGATTACAAGACGGTTAATAACGAAGATGATTTTTCTCGGCTTCTGGATGATCTGAAGGGCGTGCCGGAATTTTCCATCGATCTGGAAACGACAAGCCTCAATTCCCTGGAGGCGGAGATTGTAGGAATATCGCTGTCTTTTCGGGATCACGAAGCGTACTACATCCCGGTCGGCCACGACTATCCTGGGGCACCCGCGCAGCTTGACCGCGCCGGGACGCTGGAGGCGCTGCGCCCCCTGCTTACCGATCCGGACAAACACAAGATCGGCCAGAACATCAAATACGACTACCAGGTGCTGAGGCGTTACGGGATCGAGATGGAGGGAGTCAGGTTCGATACCATGGTGGCGTCCTACCTGCTGAATCCCGTGCGCTCGAGCCACGGCCTCGATTCCCTGTCAGTCGAGTTTCTCGACCACAAAATGATCTCCTATGCCGAAGTGGCAGGGAGCGGCAAGGACCAGGTGAATTTCTCCCGCGTCCCGGTGGAGAAGGCATCCGTCTATTCCTGCGAAGACGCGGACGCGGCTTTTCTGCTGCGCGGCATTTTCCTGCCGAAGCTGGCGGATGCCGGGATGGACGAGCTCTTTTTCGATCTGGAAATGCCGCTGGTCAAAATCCTGGCCGAGATGGAGCTGTGCGGGGTCAGGGTCGATCTTCCCCTGCTGAAGGAACTGTCGGACGGCTTCGCCGCTCAGCTGGCTTTCCTGGAAAAGGACATATTCAGCCAGGCAGGGTGCGAGTTCAACATCAATTCGCCGAAACAGCTTGGAGAAGTGCTGTTCGGCAAGCTCGGCCTTCCGTCGGGCAAAAAGACCAAGGGGAAGACCGGCTGGTCGACCGATATGGATGTGCTTACCAGCCTTGCAAGGGATTACGAACTGCCGAAGACGATCCTGCAGTACCGCAGCCTGAGCAAGCTGAAATCGACCTATACCGATGCCCTGCCGAAGCTCGTGGACAAGACCACCGGGCGCATCCACACATCATACAACCAAACGGTCACCAATACCGGGCGGCTGTCCTCGTCGGAGCCGAACCTGCAGAACATTCCGGTCCGCACCGATGAGGGGAGGAAAATTCGCAGGGCCTTTATCCCCGAGCAGGGACATCTTCTGCTGTCGGCGGACTATTCGCAGATAGAGCTTCGCGTGCTTGCCCACCTGTCGGGCGACCGCGTCTTTTGCGAGGCGTTCGCGGCGGACGAGGATATTCACACCAGGACCGCGAGCGAGGTGTTCGACATAATGCCGGGACTCGTCACGCCCGAGATGCGACGCCAGGCAAAAACCGTCAATTTCGGGGTTATTTACGGGCAGGGGGCGTTCGGACTGGCGCGGGAGCTTGGCGTTTCGACAAAAACGGCAAGGGAGTTCATTGACAGCTACTTTGCCCGCCACAGCGGTGCGCGGGAATTTCTGGACAACTGCGTGAAGGAAGCCGAGACAAAGGGTTTCGTGACCACCCTCCTCGGCCGGAGGCTGCCCATTCCGGATATAGCGAGCAGCAACGGCAACGTGCGCGCTTTTGCCCAGAGGAATGCGATCAATTACCCGATCCAGGGTTCCGCCGCAGACATCATCAAGAAGGCCATGGTCCGGGTTTTCGACGCATTGCGGAAAGAGGGACTGAAGAGCAGGCTGATCATGCAGGTCCACGACGAACTGGTGTTCGAGGTCCCGGAGCATGAAAAGGACGTCGTTGAAAGGCTTGTGCGCAGGGAGATGGAGCACGCGGCAAGTCTCAGGGTGCCGCTCAAGGTCGATGTCAATTACGGCGGGAACTGGAGCGAGGCGCATTAACAACAGTCACAAAGCAGGTAAAAAAAGCTGCTTTTAATGGGGTTTTATTAAACATTAAAAGCAGCCTGTTTCCTTTCTGGTATCCTTTCAGTTTACATTCCCGTCTGTTTACGACAGGCGGTCACGGTTCCGCCGCCGAAACATCAATACTGCCGCCGCGCCCGGACAAAACAGCAGTACGGCGGACGGCAGCGGCACTACGGTGGAATACATGCTGTCCGCAAGGATTTGATGGGCAGCTGACGTGGGGTGAAAACCGTCCCAGGAGAGATATTCCGCCGGATCTCCAGTAACGGTGCCTCC